>JBCCWS010000020.1 GCA_039193195.1 Pseudomonadota bacterium | reverse complement strand
CTTGCGGCCCGGCCCCTAGCTAGTGTCCTGAGTTAGAAGTTCGTTGATGAATTCGCAGGCGAGTTTTTGTCCCTGAGCGCGGCGCGAGGACGAGCGTGGCAGGTCCCACGGGAGGAGGAGCAACGTGTTCAGGGGCGAAAACGTGCCGCGAAGTCATCAACGAACTTCTAACTCAGGACACTAGCGCCCGCCAGCGACCTCGATGAACGTGCCTGTGGTGTACGCCGCATCGTCTGATAGCAGCCAGGCGACGGCCGCAGCTACCTCGTGCGGCTGCCCACCGCGGCCGAGGGGTAAGCCGGCCTTGATCCGATCGACGCGGCCGGGCTCGCCGCCATCTGCGTGCATGTCGGTGTAGATGAAGCCCGGACGCACGCAGTTCACGCGGATACCCTCCGCGGCCACCTCCTTGGCGAGGCCGATCGTGAGCGCGTCGACGGCACCCTTGCTAGCAGCGTAATCGACATATTCATTCGGCGCTCCCAAGCGCGCAGCGACGGAGGATACGTTGACGATCGCACCGCCCTCACCGCCGTGCGCACGACTCATGCGGCGAACGGCCTCACGGCAGCAGGTGAACACACCGGTCACGTTGCTCGCGAACACGTCGTTGATTCGTTGCGCGTCCATCTCGGCGACGCGCATCTGGGGTCTTAGGATAGCGGCATTGTTGACCATCGCGCTGACCCGTCCGAGTTGCTCGTCCACGGCGCGAAACAGCCGTTCGACCTCATCCTCGCGCGCCACATCGGCCTGTACGGCGATGGCCCGCACGGGGTGGTCGGCAGCGATGGCGCGCAATACCGCGTCGGCGCCCGCCTTATCTCGGCGGTAGTTCACGCACACATCGTAGCCTTCGTCGGCGAGTCGCCTAGCAGTGGCGGCGCCGATCCCGCGGCTGGCGCCGGTGATCAATGCG
Source organism: Pseudomonadota bacterium (assembly GCA_039193195.1). NCBI lineage: Bacteria > Pseudomonadati > Pseudomonadota > Pseudomonadota bacterium. The sequence continues at coordinate 93,019 of JBCCWS010000020.1, read as the reverse complement.
ATCTTGCTCATCCGGGCAATCTTGCGCGAGGCTGGGGTCTGGTGCCAGCGCCTGGCCCCTTGCGAGGGCGCCGACAGTTGGTAGGGTGAGGGGGCATCCACGGGAGGTGCTCGCCGTGCACACCCCCCGATTTGCGGTCGCCTTGGCCTTGCTTCGCGCTGCGGCCGTCACCCGTGCGGGTCCCGCCAACTTGCCGCTCCTCGGCGAGGCGGGCTTGCACTTCTACACGATTCCCGCCTTCGAGGTGTTCAAGCGCTCGCTGGGTGGGCTGAGCCACCAACTGCAGTAAAGGTGTTTCTGTGAACAAGGCAGCTCCCGCCGTGCCTATCTTACGCAGCTTCGATGAAGCTCAGGCCAGGGCCTTCTATATCGACTTCCTCGGCTTCGAGGTGCTTTTTGAGCACCGCTTCGATGCCGATGCGCCGCTGTACATGGGCTTGCGCCTGGGCGACTGTCAGCTGCACCTATCCGAGCACTTCGGCGATGCCACGCCCGGGGCGTCCATGCGCATAGAGGTGGATGACGTGGACGATTTTGGTGCGCAGCTGCGCGCCAAGCGTTATCGTCATGCGCGACCGGGGGTGCAGGCTCAGCCGTGGGGAACCCGCGATATGTGCATCGCCGACCCCTTCGGCAATCGTCTGATTTTCTTCACGGACAGCGACGGCTAGTGGGCCGCTTGGTAAATGAGGTAACGCTCAGTCCCCTGGGCAGACCCGAAGGGCGAGTAGCACGGGCGCCATCGCGGCGTTGGTCAAATGCAGCCATAGCTCGGCTATGGCTGCATTCGACCGCCTTGTCCTGGCGCCCATGCTACTCGCTGAGCGTCACCTAATTTGCCAAGCGGCCCACTAGTGACTCACCTGTGCCGCGACCAGTGCCTGGCGATGCTCGCTGAAGTGGGCGGCACGGTCCTGGTCGCCGAGCGCTGCGTAGAGGAGCGCTAGCTCGCGGTAAATGTAAGGTTTCGGCGTGCCGGCGGCCAAGGACTCATCCGCGAGCTCGATTTGCACGGCTAATGCTTCTCTAAGCTCTCCGTTAAGACGCAGGACGCGACCGACCTGCCAGCCGGCATCCCGAATGATCGCCGGGGGTGCTTTTGCCCGCTGGCGCAGCAGCAGTGCGCGACGAAAGTGAGGCAAGGCTTCGCGGTAGCGCGCGAGCTCTACCAGGTTCTCGCCGAGGTTGTTTCGTATAGAGGCTTCCCAGCGTGTTGCGTTGGCCTGATCGGCGGCGAGGGCCGCCTTTAGGGCGCGCTCGTTCCACACGATTTGTTGTGCGGCCCCAGGGTCGACGAATGCTTGCATGTGCAGGGCGTCGATAGCTAGTGATTGTAGGTTGGCGACTCGGGCCGTGGCGAGCGCGCGATCGAAAGCTTCGCGCGCGGCGTCTCGTGTGGTTTGATCCACGTCGGTTCGGGCGTGTTGATGGGACGCGTACGTGCGCCCGAGCTCTAGCCAGTAGTGTGCTTGAGCCTCGGCGCCGGCCTGCGCCAGCAGCGGCTCCACCGCGGCGAGCGCTTCTCGCGCTCGCTCGAATTGCTTGCGAAACACATAGGTGCGTGCAATCTGAGAGGTGATCATTAAGCGGGCATCGTCGTCTGTTGCCTCGGCGAGAGCCGAGCGCATGCGTGCTTCACTGGCCTGCGGTTGGCCGCGAATCCAGAGCGCATCGATATCCGTGGCCGCAGCGTGTACATACACCATCGACACAAGCCCGAGGCACGCCAGACAGGCAATGATGACTTTCACGGCAAACTCCTAGGAGAGAGGATGGGGGCTCAGAGGTCGACGATAGCACCCGTAGTGCAGCGCTGGCGCCTAGACCTCGCCGGACCTAAACTGAGCCCATGGATATCGGCCAGCCCCTCAGCGATTTAGGCCCCGTCCCTACGGAGGACCTCAGCCGTATCATCTTGTCTTTCGACGATGCCGTGTGGCGCGAAGAGCAGCTGCGTCAGAAGAAGTACAGCGAAGTCCACTACAATACCGAGTCGGTGATTCTGATTTTCTGTGATCATGACGATTGGCCGAATATCGATGTCGTCAAAGGCCACGGCTGGGATCGTCTGGCGGAGTTCGCCCTGCCCCTGATGCATGGCATTATCGCCAAGCGCTACGTGGCGGGCGGTACGATCATTCGCGCCATGGCGGCAAAGCTCAAGGCGGGTACCACGATCACCCCCCATACGGACAACCACCCGTCCTTCCGGCATAGCCATCGCATCCACGTGCCCATCACTACCAATCGCAAAGTGCGCTTCATGATCGATGGCCGACCCCATCGCTTGGAGGTGGGGCACGCCTACGAGATCAACAACCAGAAGCGCCACGGCGTGATCAACGGCGGGGAGGAGGATCGCATCACCTTCATCTTCGACTACATCCCGGGTCAGACCGTGTGATAAGAGGGGCGGCCAGATGACCCAGCTCATCGCGACCTCCGTCGTTCGCGGTAGCCACCAAGGCGAGAGCCACGGCGGCGTCTACCTCATCGACACGCTGGCAGAGGAGCTCCTCAACCCAGTCACCTGGGACAACATGGACATCGACTGGAGCGGGCGTGGCTGGGATCGAGGCTTGCGCGGCATCGCATTCCACGATAACGGCATCTTCATCGCCGCGAGTGATGAGGTCTTTCTGTTTGATCAGCAGTTCAGTGTCCGCAAGTCCTATCGCAACCCCTACCTCAAGCACTGCCACGAGATCAGCCTCTTCGGCGGGCATTTGTTCATAAGCTCAACAGGCTACGACAGTATTATCGGTCTCAATCTGGAGACTGAGGAGTTCGACTGGGGGCTGCACGTGCTCTCGGAGGGTGCCGCCTTTGGCGCGAAGCGCTTCGACCCGCGCCAGCAGGATGGCCCACTGATGTTGAACAAGCTTCACCTAAACAATGTGTTCTGTGACAAGGGGGGCATGTTCATCAGTGGACTGCGCACGCAGGCGCTGCTGCGCTTCAACGGTAAGGCGATCGGCGTCATGACCACCCTGCCGGCGGGTGTTCACAATGCTCAGCCGTTCCAAGACGGTGTGATATTCAACGATACGCAGGCCGATGCAGTGCGCTTTGAAAGCCCCAATAAGCGCAAGGCCTACCGGGTGCCGCGCTTCGCCCCCCACAAGCTCACGCATACAGAATTGGATGACTCGAAGATTGCGCGCCAGGGATTCGGGAGGGGGCTTTATGCGATCGATGAACATACGCTCGCCGCTGGCTCATCGCCCTCGACGATTGCGCTCTACGATTTGCGGGAGCAGAGGCCGCTGAAACTGGTCAATCTGACGATGGATGTGCGCAATGCTATCCATGGGCTGGCTGCGTGGCCCTACGCGTGGCCGCAGGTGCCGCACGAATAGCACCAAAGGCGCTCCTAGATCAGCGGCCGAAGGGCGCCCGCTCCGTTCGGCCGGCGGCAGTGCTCGCCTAAGCCTCAGATGAAATTTGCACCCACCTGACCTATCGCCCCAGGCGATGTCGCAAGACTGACCAGGGGCCCCCGGCTCCTAGACGACACCCTCAAACTGGAGTCAGTCCCCATGCGTTTATTCGTCTGTAAGCACGTTCCCCAGACTCGTTCCACTGTGCGCACCGGCTTGCTGCTCGCCGCCCTCGCGAGCGGCGCTGCCGCTTCCGCTGTGCCCGGATTCGAGGACGTCTCAGCCCAGTTCCATTGGGAGCGCATCTGGGAGCCAGCAGTGATGGGCCTGGGGGGTGCTGCCTGGCTGGACTACGACAGCGATGGTGACCTAGACCTGTTCGTCACGAATTCCGCTGGCGGTGCCAACGCCCTGTTCCGTAACGATGGAAAGGGCGGTTTCGTCGACGTCGCCAGCGCGGCAGGGGTGGCGGGCGGCGCTGGGCACACAGGCGCGGCAGTGGCCGACGTCGACAACAACGGCACGCCTGATCTGTTCCTGACGGGCGCCGGCAGTATGTTCGGCGCTGGTATCTCCAGTCGCCTGTACCTGAACAACGGCGACGGCACCTTCTCGGACGCCACTGAGAGCGCCGGTATCGACACTACCCTCTCCGCCATGATGCCGATCTTCGGCGACATCGATCTGGACGGCTACGTCGATCTGTTCCTGACCGTTCCGGGCAACCTGCTCACCGGCGAGATGGCGCCCCAGATGCTCTATCGCAACAACGGTGACGGCACCTTCTCCGACATCAGCGCGAGCGCCGGCGTCGACACTGCCAAGGGTGGCTGCGTCGCGGCGTTCACGGACGTCAATCGCGACCTGCGTCCCGACATCGTCGTCGGCAATTGCAACGCCCTCGATCTAAGCGGGGGGGCACCTCTCCCGATCCCCGGTCCGTGGGAGCTGTGGATCAACCAAGGCGACAACACGTTCGTTGACGCGGCGGACGCGGCGGGTCTCAACGCCCGACCGGGTTTCCCGATGGCCATGACCGTCGGCGACCCGGATCTGGACGGAGACTTCGACATGTTCGCCACCGGCATGGGCATCGACAATCCCTTCGCGCCCGGCCTCCTGGGCGAGCAGGTGCTGTTCCTCAACGATGCCGTGGCGGGTTATCGGGATGGCACCTACAGCAACGGCCTCGGCGGCTTCGAGTGGGGATGGGGAGCTAGCTTTGCCGACTTTGACAACGACGGCGACGAAGACCTCGCGACCACGGGCAGCGTGGCCGGTGCGGTGCTGAGTTTCCTCGGCGAGCAGGGCGGGCCAGGCCGGATCTTCGAGAACGACGGCACCGGTGCGCTTAGTGCTACCCACAACTTTGGCCTTCAGGATCTCTACACCAGTGGCTTAGCGGTCGCCGACTACGACGGCGATGGCTTCACGGATATCGCCATCGTCAAGACCGCCTTCGAGATCGATACGCCCGAGGGCGTTTTGAGCGGCGATGGTCGACCGGTACTGCTGCGCAACCAGGGCAACGGTAACCGATCGGTTACCGTGCGCCTCGAGGGCACGGCAAGTAATCGCATGGGCATCGGCGCACGGGTTTGGCTGGCGAACCGTTACGGTCGGCAGGTGCGAGAGGTGTCCTCCGGCAACAGTTTCGCCTCCAACAGCAGCCCGTGGCTAACCTTCGGGATGCGCGATGCCTGGCAGGGGCGCGTGGTTGTGCGTTGGCCATCGGGCACGTTCGAAATGTTCGGTGTGACGGCCGGAGGTCCCGTGGTGACCTTGACCGAGGGGGCCGGTACCCCCCTTTGACCGGGCCTGGGCTGGAGCCGGTTGCCTGCTGGTGAGCCCTCCCGGGCGCCAATCCCGCAGGTTGTCAGTGAAGACCCAACGCCTGGCCGATTGCGTCGCCTGGCTTGGGTCTATCACTCGCGTCAACCAAGGGAGCGTACCATGCGAGCGCAAGCACCTTCATCGCCCATGCTATCGGCACTGACCATCCTGCTGTTTCTGTCGGCCGTCACCGCCGAGGCGCAGCCGCCGCGCAGCGGACAGGGCATTCGATTCACCAACCTCGCCGAGAGCCTGGTCGACTATCGCCGTGCCAAACGCGCCAACTATCCGCAGTTGGAGGCGCTGCAGGAGGGCTCGCTAACCGAAGCTGTCGCCCTGGCCGAGCTCCCCTACCTGGTTCCCGGGCGCTTCCACGGCCTACCCGGCACCGCCCTGTTCGACTACGACAACGATGGCGACCTAGACATCTACGTCACTAACGGCCCTGGGCGTGCCAACAGCCTGTACGCAAACCAGTTGCAGGAGACTGGCGCCTTGGGCCTCGTCGATGTGGCGACCGTGGCCGGTGTGGGGGCTGAAGAGCAGGACAGCGAAGCGGTCTGCTACGGCGACATCGACAACGATGGCGATGAGGACCTGGTCGTCACTGGCGTCGATGAGGCTAACCGCCTTTACGTGAACAACGGCGACGGTACCTTCCAGTTTCACGGGACGAGCGGGCTCGCGGGCGGCGACCGTTCGACGGCTGGCTGCGCGATGGGAGATGTCGACGGTGACGGCCTGCTGGACGTCGTGTTCATCAACAACTGGCCACAGAATGACTTCGCTCCCTGCTTCATCGCCGAGCTCGCGGACCGCGCGCAGCACAACCAGCTGTTTATCAATCGCGGTGACAATACCTTCGAAGACGCTAGCGCGAGCTCAGGCTTTGAGGACTTGAAGGGTATCGTGGACGCACAGGGCAACTCGATGGACGTGCCGGGCATCACCTGGGGTCTGGGCATGGCCGATGTGGACGCAGACGGCGATCTCGACGTGCTGTTCGCCGATGACCAGTGCGAGGTGCTGCCAATCAAGGTGGGTGGACCCTTTAACCGCGGCTGGGTGCACGTGATGCTCAATGATGGGAGCGGCCACTTCACCGACCATCCGATCGACGAGCGCGAGGAATCCTCCAGCACCTGGATGAGCATCGCCTTCGCAGACTACAACTGCGATGAGCACCTCGACATCTTCCTCTCGAGCTTCGGCGACTACGCCTTCAATCACATCGGCGTGCCGAACGAACCGGGCGATCATTCCTCACGCTGGATGCTCGGCCGCGGCGACGGCACCTTCGAGGACGTTGGGCTCAACGAAAAACTGGGCGCCACGCCCTTCGGCTGGGGCAACGCGGCCTTCGACTACGACAACGATGGCGATACGGACATCGTCTTCAACGGCGGTCTGGATCAGGTGTTGGTCAAGCAGGCGGATAACCCCGGCGGCGTGCTCAACAACCGAGGTTGCGCAGCGGATGGGGAGTTCACTGCAGATCTAGACGCCCTACCACTCGACTACCGCCGCTACAACGTGCAGGGCTTGGCTGCGGGCGATCTAAACGGCGACGGATTCACGGACTTCGTGACCGCCTCCGATCTGTGGGTGCCCGACGAGGTGCCCCTTACGGCCGGTGGTACGGAGCTCGACAGTCCCTTCGACCCCTTCGATGCGTTCGTTGCCGCGTGGAGCCCGGGGCCCGAAGCGGACACTTTCGTGTGGGACGGCGTGCGCTATGGCGAGGGCAGAATGACTATCGAGATCAATAGTGCTGATAATGGCAATCGGTGGGTCGCCGTCACGCCTGTTGGGTCCGTAGGTAGGGTCGCAGGAGCGCGACACAACCGATCCGGAATCGGCGCGACGGTGAAGGTCACGCCGGCGCGCGGCGGTAGCACAGTGATTCGGCCCGTGCACGTTGGCGGCTATCTCGCCTCTCACGCCCGCGAGGGGGTCTTCGGCCTCGGTGATGCAGGTCGAGCCGATGTGGAGATCCTCTGGCAGGGAGGCGTTCGCAACAAGCTGTTCAACGTGCGCGCTGGGGAGCGAGTGCACTTCCCGGAAATCCCGTGCAGCTTCGACGATGAGCAGTTCAGTGGTCCAGCCTACCGGCGCTGTGTCACCGATGCCCTGGCCGCCCTGCAAGCTGCCGGTGAGATCAGCCAGTCCCTGAAGCAACGCCTGCTGCGCAGTGCCATGCGCGCCTATCGGGAAGTTGAGTAGGGTGAGTTGCATGCAGTGTAGGTACCTTGCGTCCCTAGAAAGGGCTAACCGGCGGTTCAAGCATGGTGTATGAGTCTGGCATACTGCGTCCCTATCGCGTGTCAACCGAGCTGTCAGGGAGGGGGATATGGACCCTAATGCCTCCGCAAAGTCGTTGACCTTGCTGCTAGAGAGCGTCGGTGGAGGGGATCGATCCCTCGACGATCTGGTGCCGCTGGTGTACGACGATCTGCGGCGCATGGCGAAGCGCCAGCTGGCTCGCGAGCGTAGCTCCCACACCCTGTGCACGATGGGGCTCGTCAACGAGGCGTACATCCGCCTGCTCGGTGATGAGCAGATTACGGCGCGCGGGCGAACATACTTCTTCGCCGCGGCGGCACAGGCGATGCGCCGTGTCCTGGTCGAGCATGCGCGCGCTCGCAGCCGGCAGAAGCGTGGGGGAGGCGTCGAGCTTACCTCCATGGACGGAAAGGAAGTGCCGACCGAAGACCTGCTGGCGGCGGTGTTGGAGATGGATGGGGCCTTGCAGCGCCTGGGGGAGCTCAGCGAGCGGCAGGCACGTGTCGTAGAGTGCCGGGTGTTCGCCGGACTCGACATCCCGCAGACCGCTGAGGCGCTCGGGGCTTCGGAAAGCACCGTGAAGCGCGACTGGGCATTAGCCCGTGCTTGGCTGTACAGAGAGCTTGCAGAAAACGAGGCACTCTGAGCGACTGGAGTGGCGAGAGTTCAAAGGTAGGGAGAGTTCAGCTTGTACCACCGTGCCAGATGGAGCCTAATAGAAAAATTGATGCAGGCTAGCCACTCCCTGCTCGCCAGCAGAACTTCTGCGCCGCCGCTCAGGTTGAGGGCTAGGGGTTAAGCGCCGTTGGGCGCTGCGCGGAAGGGAGGCGCGCCAGAACGGGCTCTAGATAGTCGATCAACTCCCCTAGCTGAGCCTCGTAGCGTCGCCAGAGCGCTACGGAACTCGTGTAAATCGGCTGACGCACCTGTTCGGAGCTCGCCGTGCGCACGGCGCGCTTGTTCTTGTGGAAGGCGAGCATGCCGTCCTCCCACGGCAAGCCGCAATGATCCGCGATCGCGCGTGCCTGTGACTCGAGGTCCGCCACCGTGTGCTCGTAGTGCACGGTCAGCACCTTGCCGGGGAGCACCTCGTTCCAGTGGTCCACCAGGCGCAGGTACTGCGTGTAGTAGTGGGCGAGGTCGTAGAGGTCGTAGGAGAATACCTGGCCGCTGGCGAACAGTTGCTTAAAGGTGCCGAGGCAGCTGTCGAGAGGATGGCGGCGTGCGTCGATCACCTTGGCATTAGGCAGGATCGTGTGCAGAAAGCCGATGGCCGGGAAGTTGTTCGGCATCTTGTCCGTGAAGTAGCGCGCCCCCGTACGGTGTTTGAGGGTGCTCTCGACGTACTCCTGGCCGATGCCCTCGATGTGGTGAGGGGCGAGCTCGTGCATCACCTGGGGGTAGCGGATGCCGTCTGTGCGGTTCAGGCCCGACTGGGTGGCAGCGCGCAGCAGGTAATGCAGCTCGGCGGTGCCCTCCACCTGTGAATGGCTGGCGAGAATCTGCTCGAGCAGGGTGGAGCCGGAGCGAGGTAAACCGAGAATCAGGATCGGTGAATCATCCTGATGGCCCCAACCTTCGCGCGCGGCGAAGAACTCGCGGGTGAACACCTCGATGATGCGATCGGTACTGTCCTGGAACTCGATCGGATCGTAGTTGACCTTGAAGCGCTTCTTGCTGTTGCCGCGGTAGTAGTAGTCGAAGGCTTTGGCGTAATCCTCACGATCCTCCCAGGCTTTGCCTAGGGCGAAGCTGAACGCGATCTCAGCGTCCTGAGCTTCGTCGTCGGTGGCGTCGGCGACGCTCTCTAGCTGCGCCTCCATGGACGCGAGTTCGTCATCGTCGAAGCGAAAGGTCTTGAGGTTGGCTAGGCTCCAGTAGGCTTCACCAAAGTCAGCCTTGGCGTCGATACAGCGGCGGTAGGCATCGATCGCCTCTTCCTGCTGACCCAGGGTCTTGAGCGCATGGCCCAGGCATAGCCATGAGGGGAAGTGATCGGCGCTGATCGCCAGCGACTTCTCCAGCCAGTCGACGGCCGTCTCCAGCTCGCTGGCCTTCATGGCGTTGGCGCCGAGGCGCTCCAGCGTGTGCACGGAGCCAGGCTGTAGGGCGAGCGCTTCTCGATAGGCCGCGTCGGCTTCGTCGAACTTTTGTTGCTCGCTCAGTGCAGTGCCTAGGTTGATCCAAGCCTTCCAGAAGTCTGGCGCGAGCTGCACCGCGCGGCGGAACAAGGCCGTGGCGTCGTCGTAGCGCTCTCGCTTGACGTTGAGTACGCCGAGCAGGCGCAGGGCGTCGACGTCGTTTGGGTGTTTGCGCAGGAGCTCGCGATAGATCTGTTCGGCCTTGGCCGCTTCGCCCTTGTTCGCATGCTCCATGGCCTCGGCCAACGCTCTCTTCTGGGGATCGTTGGCCAAGGACTGTTCGAACTGCTGTTCGGCTTCCGAGTCGCGCCCGATAATGCTCAGCAGCTCGCCAAGGCGCTGCTGGGCAGGCGCAGGATTGGGCGAATGCTCAATGGCCAGGCGCATCGAGGCGATCGCCTCCTCGAACTTGCGTAGGTTGAGCTGGGCGTTGGCGAGATCCTCGTAGACCGGGGCGTGCTGAGGGGCGAGGCGGATCACGTGGGTGAACTTGGCCTCGGCCTCGTCGAAGCGTTCTTGGCGCGCCAGGCAGATGCCTTGGAGTCGCAGCAGGTTGGGGTCGTTTTGGTGTGCGGCGAGGGCCTCCGCGAGCAGCTCATCGGCGGCGTTCAGCTCGCCCGCCTGAATCAAGGAGGCTGCCTGTTGAAAGGCTTGCCTAGGCTCGAGGGTGTTTCTGCCGTTCTCCAAGGTGACGCGCTTCCTTGTGCCTTGGTTACCCAAAGCCTATCACCGTGGCCCGGGCGCGTCGTCGAGCATCGGCGCTGGGTGCGGGCCAGGCGCCGGTGTGACGGGGGGCGTCAGAAGTCGTAGAACATGCCCAGGGTGACCTCCCGCGGGCGCAGGGTAAAGGCGCGGTCATCGCCAAAGCGCGGTGCGATGAAGGTTAGGGCGCGTTCATCCCAGAGGTTGTCGATACCGAGCCATACGGTCCAGTTGCTGTCCGACTCGATCGTGAAGTAGAGCGACCCGACGTCGTAGGCTGGTTGCGTGCGCGGTACGGAGGCCTGCGCGCCGAAGAGCGATACCGAAGCGTTGGTCCCGTTCACAGACGAGTCCGTGTAGTTGTAGTCGAAACGCGCCGTGAGTGAGAGGCCTTCCCCAAACGGCAGATCTGTGGTGTACAGCAGGTTGGCCGCGACCTTCCATTCGGGGACCACCGGCAGCGGATCGCCGGCGAGGCCGGCGATGATCGTGCCGTTGTTGATCACGATGTCATCGTCGATGCGTGCATCGAGGTAGGTTGCAGAAGCGTTGAACTCCCACTTGTCGGTGATCTTCCAGGCGGTGGTGGCCTCGAAGCCGTCGATCGAAGCGCTACCGGCATTCACGGTGGTCGATCCCGCCACGGGAATCTGCACCTGAATCTGGTAGTCCTCCCAGTTCATGATGAACCCGGTGATATTTGTGAGCAGCCGGCCGCCGAGCCATGTCGCTTTGGCGCCGATCTCGTAGTTGATTAGCTTGTCAGGCCCGTAGAACAACGGTGCGCCGAGGGCGATGGTGCTCGGGTTTTGCTGCACGCCGCCGTTTTGGCCGCCGGGGCGTACGCCTTCGGAGTAGGTGGCGTACAGGAGGCTGTCTTCGGTCGGCGTCCAACTCAGGTTGACGCGTGGCGAGAAGTCCTTGGTGGTCTCCTCGGCGTCGAAGTCGTCCGAGACGTTGCCGACGAACAGGGAGTTCTCGGCGATTCGCCGCTCGGTGGTGAACCAGCGACCGCCGCCGGTCACGCTCAGATCGTCTGTCAGGCGAAAGCTGAGCTCACCGAAGCCGGCGATGGTCTCGATGTCCTGCAGCTGGCCGTTGCCCTGGCCGCCGGCGAATCCGTTGTAAGTGAGGTTGCTGCGAAAGCCTTGGTCGAACCAGTCGTTGGTCGGCGCAACGCCGTAGTAGCTGAAGATCGAGCCGCCGCCGCCGTTGGCGGCGAAGTCGTCGACAAAGGAGAGGTAGTCCCAATCGTTGTTGGTGCGCTCGTAGAAGGCGCCTACCAACCAGTTGAACTTGTTCGTGCCCGTGTCCTTTGAGACCAGGCGGATCTCCTGGGCGAAGGACTTGACCTTCTGGCGCAGGCTGATCAGGCCCGTGGGGTCGGGGCCGAAGTCGTTGTAGTTGACGAAGAGGTAGCAGTAGGCGGTGGCCGCGCAGGTGTCGTAGTCGAGGAACTCGCGGATACCCGTGTAGTACTCGGCGATGTTCAGACCGTTGATCTTGTAGCTGGTCATGTACGCGGTGGAGTCGAGATCGTAGTCGATGTCTCGGTTGTGCGTACCGCCGGCGATGGTCAGATCGGCAAAGCCGAGATCGCCTTGGACGATTAGCGAGAGGTTGTACCACTCGTCATCGCGCTGCTCTTCCTTGAACTTAATCGTCTCCAGATCGCCAAAGGCGGGGTTGAAGTCGAAGCCCGCGCCAATCTCGGAGCGCTGGTAGATGGCGCCCGTGTCGATGGTCCAGTCGTCGTTCGGCTGCCAGCGCAGGTAGAGGCGGCCGCCTTGGGCCGTCCAATCGTTGAAATCGTCCTCGACCAGGTCGGCGTTGTCCCTGTCGCCGTTCTCTTCCGAGTAGGCGCTGGTGGTGCCGAGGACGTTGTCGATGTAGCCGCCTTCGTGCTCGTGGAAGCCGACTAGCCGCACCGCCAACTTGTTCTCTACCAGTACAAGGTTGGCAACGCCGCTGACGTTGAAGGCCGGATCGCCGCCGCTCGGCACGCCGCCCTCGACCATGAAGTTGCCGCCATTCTCAGTGGTATCCGGCTTGTTGGTGACGATCTTCAGGGTGCCCGATTGGGAGCCTGCGCCGTACAGGGTAGGTTGGGGGCCGGAGAGCGCTTCGAGCCGTTCGATGTCATAGAGGCGCACGTCGGCGTTTTGGCCGTCGCGCGTGATGGGGATCTCATCGAGATAGAGCGTGGAGGAGCTGATCGTATCGAAGCCGCTCGGCTGGGACACGGCGCCGCGGAACACGATGGTCGACGCGCCCGGGCCGGACGTGCCGAACGTTACGCTGGTGAGGTCTCGCGCGTAGTCCTCGAAGCCCCGGGCCATGCTCTCGCGCAGGTCCTCGCCGCTAAGGGCCTGGATGTACAGAGGAACGTCCTGCACGTCCTGGGCGCGACGCCTCGACGTGACGACAATTTCTTCGAGCGCTTCCTGGGCGCCTGCGGCGCGCGGTAGCGTACCAAGCGCGGCTGCCACCGCGACAGCCAGGCTCGAGTACACCAACGGGTTTCGATGACACCGCATCAGGCTAGCTCCCCTTAAGCTTCCTTGACCTGATCGAGTGTCTGTGAAGCCCGAGCGGCCATTCGTCCTGTCCTATAGGGGAAGGAACAGTAATCAGGAGGTTTTTCCGCCGCTTTCTAGCCCTGTAGGCTCCGATGCGGGACGCGTGGTCGGGGTCGTACCGTTGCTAACGGTGATCTTTGCCACGCGCAAGGCCTCATCGCGAGGACTTGCTCAACAAGGAGTGCACGAGGAAAGACAGGGCGAGGCCTGTCGCCAATATGGCGGCAGAAATAACGGGACGAAACGCCATGTCGACGGCCCAGATGTCCTCGTACTCCAACCAGTAGTGCGCAAATAGGGCGACGCCCCAGGGCACGAGGGAGACGAAGATGCGGGTGATCTTATGTAGTAGTGCCTGCGTTGGCGTCTGGTCACTTGTCGCCATGGCAAGGCGCCTCCGCGAGTCGAGCATGTAGTGGGCGGAGCCTAGCGCGATCACGGCGTGTCGAGCAAAGCGCGATCAACGCTCCTGGCGAGCGCTAGACCGAAGCGTTTGCTAGCGGGTAAGTTCGCAGTAGGGGTGGCGCCGCTGCTCCGGGGACGAATAGGTGATTGCAGTGAGTGAAGCTCTCCGTGCCCGCTACCTCAATGGTTGGCCCCTGTACTGGCTGATCGCCGTGCCGATGAGCGCCTGTATGGTGTTCGCCATGGCGGGGTACGATCTCTCCTCCCCGCAGGACATCTCGCACATGATCTCCTACTCCGTGCGCTGGTCCGTGCCCTTTATCTACCTGGTGGTGGCGTCCTCGGCCCTGCCGGTGTTGTTGCCGAGCGAACTTAGCCGTTGGTGTTTACGCAATCGGCGCTACATCGGTCTAGTCTTCGCCACCGCTATGGCCTGGCAGGGCCTGTTCATCTTTATCACCACCACCCTGCACACGGGCTACTATTACGAGGAGGTGTATGCCCTTCGCGATGAGCTCGAAGGCACCAGCGGCTACCTGTTTCTGGCGGCGATGGTACTCACCTCCTTTCGGTTCGGACGCAGGCATCTCAGCAATACGCAGTGGAAGGTGCTCCATCGCAGCGGCGTGTACTTCCTGTGGGCCTACCCCTTCTCGGTCTACTGGTGGAACGTCTTCTACTACGGCAACCCAGAACCGATCGACTACATCTTTTACGTGGTCGGCTTTCTGGCCTTCGCGTCGCGAATCGCGGCTTGGGGTAAGCGCCGCGCCACCCAGGCTCAGCGGGCAGGTGCTGCCGAAGTGGCCACCCTGGAACGCCTGGTGGGGGGCGCCCTCATCGTGCTCGGCTTGCTCGCTTCGGCGACGGGCCATCTATGGCTGGGACCGGTGGACAACGTGTTACTCGGTACGCCCTTACTCGAGTCGCTCGAGCTGTGGTTGCCCTTCTGGCCCTTCGAGCCCTTCCTTGCGCTGATCTCGATTGGTCTTGGCACCTGGCTCGCTACCGGCGCCCTGCGCGAGCCGACGCCGGCGCTTCAGGGCAAGCCGAGCGGCGCCTAGTGGGCCGCTTGGTCAATTCCGGTGGCGGCCTGCATTCTTGTCCGGCAGTCCCCATAACAGGACGATCATGACCCTATCGCTGAAGGACACAGGTCTGCTCAGAACGCAGGCCTACATCGATGGTCGATGGACCGATGCGGACGATGCCAGCACGCGCCCCGTTCGTAACCCTGCTACCGGCGAGGTCATCGCTCAGGTGGCCAACTGTGGGGTCAGCGAGACGCAACGGGCAATCGATGCCGCTGCCGCAGCGATGGTGGCTTGGCGGGCACGATCGGTGAAGGAACGGGCGAGGCTGCTGCGCGCGTGGTTCGAGCAGATGCTGCAGGCACAGGAGGATCTAGCGCAGCTTCTCACCGCCGAGCAGGGCAAACCTCTCGCCGAGGCGCGCGGTGAGATCGCCTATGGGGCTAGCTACATAGAGTGGTTCGCCGAGGAAGCAAAGCGCCTTTACGGCGATGTCATTCCGCCGCCCGGCGCGGACAAGCGCCTGCTCGTGATTCGTCAGCCCGTGGGTGTGGTGGCGTGTATCACGCCTTGGAACTTCCCGAACGCCATGCTCACGCGCAAGATCGCGCCAGCCTTGGCTGCCGGCTGCACGGTGGTCTGCAAGCCGGCGAACGCCACTCCCCTATCGGCCTACGCGTTTGTCGAGCTGGCGGAGCGCGCCGCTATTCCGCCTGGCGTCATTAACGTCGTCACGGGGCGTACGGCGCAGATCGGCAGCACGCTCACAGCGAGTCCCGTAGTGCGCAAGCTCACCTTTACCGGCTCTACGCCGGTGGGGAAGCAGCTCACGCAGGCGTGCGCGGGCACCATGAAGCGCACCTCCATGGAGTTGGGCGGCAACGCACCCTTCATCGTGTTCGACGATGCGGATATTGACGCGGCGGTAACCGGTGCGCTGCGCGCGAAGTTTCGCAACGCCGGGCAGACCTGCGTTTGCGCCAACCGCCTGTTGGTGCAGGACGGCGTGTTCGATGACTTCGTCACGCGCTTCGTCGATGCCGCCAGTTCCCTCCGCCTCGGTGACGGCGCGTGCGAGGGCGTTGACATGGGGCCGCTCATCGACAAGGTAGCGGCCAACGATGTGATGGCCTTTATCGACGATGCGCGCGACAAGGGTGCCAGCGTGCTGACCGGCGGTGCACGCTCAGAACTAGGTGAGTGCTTCTTGCAGCCTACGGTGCTGACCGACGTGACCCGACAGATGCGCGTGTTCCGGGAGGAGATCTTCGGGCCCGTAGCGCCAATCATGCGCTTCACCACGGAAGATGAGGCGATCGAGCTTGCTAACGATACGCAGTTCGGCCTCGCCGCCTACTTCTACGCGCGTGACGTCGGACGCATTTGGCGTGTCGGCGAGGCCTTGGCCTTCGGTATCGTGGGTATCAACGAGGGGATCATCTCCAACGAGATGGCGCCTTTCGGTGGCATCAAAGAGTCCGGCCAAGGTCGCGAGGGGTCGCGCTACGGCTTGGAAGACTACACGGAGATGAAGTACATGTGCATGGGCGGCATCGACCGCTGAGTCCGCAACTCCGGCCACGGCTGCGGCCGGGCCTCGCGCGCAAAATCACCACTCAGAAGCGCCCGTTTGCGGATCGTACATCTCATGATGAAGCGTCTTGCGTTTCTCGATGAGCTCATCGAGGGTAGGCTCACCGCGCATCGCGCGGCTGACGGCTAGCTTCATCGCCTCGTAGTTGCAGCGGTAGAGGTCCTTGCGGTCGAGGTTCGGGTCCACGGCGCACTTCGGCTCCAGCCACAGCATGGCGATGATGCATAGGCGGTTCGCGATGGCGCGCGGGATGACATCCTCGATCACGCAATCCAGCACAGCATCTGCTATGGCCGACTGAATCGGTCCACCGAGTAATTCTATATAAGCGTTCGTTTTGACGGTCACCTTCGGCACCATCAGCGTCGCCGGTTTGACCGCCTGGTTGGTGGCCCGGATGGCGAACATACGCGGGTGCCCCGCCGTTTGCCCCATCATGTTGGCGAACGCTTGGCCTACGGGGCCCGCAATGTCTCCGATGACGATCTCTGGCATGGCGTCAGTCAACTGGCCCTCGGCGGCGAAGACGGTGGCCTCGCCAGTGCTAAAGGTAATCGTGTCCACAGGATCTCCTGAATGAGCATGAAGTGCTGATGAGAGTGTTTTAGCCGTCGCCCTTGCGCAGGCGTGGCTAGCGCGTGTCGGGGGCGCGTTCCTTGTAGTCCCCCGACTCGATGGGTTGCGCCGTGCTTATGTCCCAGGTGTAGAGATAACTGAGCGCAGTCATCTCCTCACCGTCATCCATCCGCACGACCACGCGCCGGCGTAGGAACTCGTGGGGTTCCTCCCAGCGCGGCGAGCACGCTTCGTAGTCGTCGAAAACGGGCAACAGGGTTTGGGGATCGCGGAGGCGGAAGACCTCTCCCCTCACGCGATCCTTCGGGTTGCCCGACGGCAAAGCTGCCGGATAGCTGTTCGGTCCGCGCTCGTCGGGATCATCGACGATATACAAGCGCGCTTGTATCGTTCCTGAGCCGATGCAGTCTGCGCCCTCGCTGAGCATCCGTCCAAGTGGATGCTCCGCCGAGGTACGCAAGGTCCCGTACACGAACAGATGAACGACGTCGTCTTGCAAGTGCCAGTACTCCCGACTAGGCGTACGGGGCGTGCCCCTAGAGCATGTCCTGTAGCTTGTAGTACATCATCCCAAGCGCAACGATCTGATTGCCGACCCAACGGGATCCGGGCAGGCGCACGTGCTTCATCTGGGCGAAGAGATCAAAGCGCCGCAGGGTGCCGTCGATGGCGTCAGCCATGACTTCGCCCATTAGGTGGGTGCCGCTCACGCCGTGGCCGGAGTACCCCTGGCAGTAGTACACGTTCTTACTCACGCGACCGACCGTGGGAATTCGATTGAGGACGATACCGATCTTCCCTCCCCACTCGAACTCAATCTTCACGTTGGCAAGGTCTGGGTAGATCTTGATCATGCGTGGGTGAATGAACTTGGTGATGCTGCGGGGGTCGCGACCTGAATAGTTGCAAGCGCCACCGTAGAGTAGGCGCCGATCGGACGAGAGTCGATAGTAGTCGACCACGTTGTTGAGATCGCATACGGCGACATCCTCGCCATTGATCCTGTGGGCGACCTCCACAGGCAAGGGCTCGGTGGCGATGATATAGCTGCCCGCCGGGAAGATCAGGTTGGAGAGTTTCTTCGGTTCGAGGCGAGAATAGGCGTTGCCCGCCAGGATCACTGCGTTGGCCTGCACCGAGCCGTTTGCCGTATGCACTGTGGGTTTGTCGCCATGGCTGATTCTGGCGACTGGCGACTGCTCGAAGAACTGGGCACCCAGGCCGGCGGCCGCGTGGGCCTCGCCGGTGCATAGGTTTAGCGGGTGGAGGTGTCCGTCGTAGTAGGAGGCAAAGGCGCCGTGGAAGGCGCTGGTGCCTAGCTTCTGCGCCGTCGTCGCCTTGTCCCACACCTCGTAGCGATGGGGGAACCCGCGTTGCTCCAGCTCTTCGGCAGCTTCGTGCGTGTAGGCTACCTGGCTCGGCTTGCGTGCCACCTCGACGTAGCCGTCCTTGAAGTCACAGGCAATGGCGTATTTGCTCACCCGCTCGCGAATGATGGCATTTCCACGCCAGCGCATGTCCCACAGGAGATCGTCGATACCGTCGCCGTGGCGCTTGCCGATCTTCGCCAGGCCGCCGATGCCGTTGATCAGCTGGCCACCGTTGCGGCCGGACGCCCCCCAGCCCACGCGGTTTGCTTCCACCACGGCTACGCGGTAGCCGCGCTCGGCCAGCGTGAGCGCCGTGGCGACGCCCGTAAAGCCGGCTCCGATCACACAGACATCGGTCGTGTGCTGCCCTGCGAGCGGTGGATAGGACTGGATATAGGTCCGGCTTGCCGCGTAGTAGGACGAGGTATGTTCGACCTGTTGCTCGTTGCTCGTCATGCTCTCGCCCGACCCTCAGCTCGCATCTCGTGCAAACTTCGCAAGGTCGTCGTCGATGTCATGCCACGGCGCCTTAGAATCCACCCACGCGTGGTAGGCGCGTGGCTTCGGTGGATCACCTTCGATGGTGCTCATGCTGAGGTAGAGCACTCCTGGCTCGTCTTGAGGGTCCACCAGGATCGAGGAACCGCAGCGGCTGCAGAACTTGCGCTCGTTTCGCCACGAGGATGTGTAGCTACGCACAAGCGCCTCCCCGGCCACATAGCGAAAGTCCTTTCGGTCGACGGCAGCAAAGGTAGCGAAGGCGGCGCCGTGCAAGCGGCGGCATTGGGTGCAGTGGCAATGACCGAAGTCGACTATCTCGCCGGCGACCTCAAAGCGAACTTCGTTGCACTCACATCGACCACGAATCATCTGCAATCCTCCGATGGCTAAGCGGTCAAGCCGAGGCGGCCTCTTGGGCGACTGGACGCTCGGTCAGCTCCTCCCGCCACTCGGCGATATTGACCTCGATAACGGCGAACCCGGCGATCCACAGGAAGGCATCCCATACGTATAGCCACAGCCCCAAGGCTCCCCAGTAGGCGGCAAGGGCGAGCAACACCACGTAGCAAACGGTCTTGGTGGAGCGGGCGATGGACGTGGTGCGCCCGCCGGTGATACCGCGCCCTTGGAGTCGCACCACGAGTTCCACGCAGGCGATGATCAGTAGCCATGCGATGGTCTCCACTACGTCCGCGAGGGCCAGTAGGAACTCCCGTTGGTGTCCATGGGGTGTGGTGACGAGTGGGTTCTTACCGAGCCAGAGAAACTCTTGCTGATCCGTGAGCGTGTTGCAGGTCAGCTCGGTGACCGCTGTGTACTCGAGAGTGTGCACGTAGGCCACCTGCCGGTCGGTCATTTCGCACAGATCCGTGACGCCTTCCACGGGCCGGATCGTGCTGTAGTCCACGAGGGTGCTGCTGTACGCGAACAGTGTGTGCGCGATCATCACGTAGCACACTACGCGCGCTCCGCGCACAAGCCAGGCGACGCGCTCGTTCCAGTGCTTATCCTCGATCGTGTAGGTCTCGAGTTCGAACATGGCGATCAGGATCAGCCAGGCCGATGTATCGATGGAGGCGGCAAACTCCTGGGTGATCTTCAGGAAGGAGGCGTTGCCGGCGATGAGCGTGTGGTAGGCGCGGACCGAGTCTTCGGCCACGTAGAATCCGAGATTCACCAACAGAAGGAAGTACACCACCCATTTGAAGGCCTGCTGCATTTTGTACAGCAGGAGCGGATTGAGTTGGCGCAGGGCTTTCTCCATTCCCGCATGGTATCGATCGCGGAAGGGGGAAAATCTCCGCCTACACGCGCGGACGCTGTGCCCAGAGGGCGCCGCGAACCTAGCTGCTCAGGCGAGCTTATCGCGTAGCCGGTAGTAAATTAGCCCCAAGGAAATAAAGGGGTTTGGAAAGCGGTCGGCGCCGGGCACGGCGATTGCGTCAATGCTGGCAAACATGTCGAAACGCTCGAGCGTGCCGCTGACCGCGTCGGCGAGCACCCGCGCTGCCATGTGCGTGTTGTTGACGCCGTGCCCCGAATAGCCCTGGCAGTAAATGACGCCCTGTCCCAGGCGGCCGAAGAGCGGCACGCGCTTGAGCGTGACGCCGATCTTGCCGCCCCAAGCAAAGTCGATGCGTGCCTGGCCGAACTCGGGGTAAATGCGCGCGAGCTTCTTGCGCATGCGCGCCTCGATGACGCTAGGATCTTCACCGAAGTAGTCGATTCGACCGCCAAACAACATGCGCTTGTCAGCGGAGAGGCGGAAGTACTCGAGCACGAAGTTCGGATCACACACTGCTAGGTCGCGCGGGTTGATGCGCTCGACAGTCGCTTTGGGCAAGGGCTCGGTACCGATGATGAAGCTTCGCACCGGGAACATGCGTCGGCGCAGGTGCGGGGCGAGCTCGTGGTAGGCATTGCCAGCCAGTACTACCGTGTCCGCCTCCACGGTCCCCTGGTCTGTGACCACGTGAGGATTCATGCCGGGCTTGATCGCGGTCACCGGCGAGCCCTCGAATACCTGTGCGCCTAGGCTAACGGCAGCACGCGCTTCGCCGGCGCAGAGGTTTAGCGGGTGTAGGTGGCCACTGCCCATGTTGAGGAGGCCACCGATGTAGGCTTCGGTACCGATCAGGGTCTGTGTCTGCGCCTTACCGAGCAGCTCGAGCGGGTGCGGAAAGTCGCTCGCTTGGAGGGCGTCGTGCTCTTCCTGCAGGGCACGCATATGGCCCTTGGTGATCGCCACATCTAGGTAGCCAGACTTCAGATCACAGTCGATGTCGTACTTGGCTACGCGTTCGCGCACGATGCGATGACCTTCCCACGCCATCTCCGCGACCAGCTTGTTGCCGTCGCTACCCCGCGCCGCGGCGATACGCTTGGCGCCGGGGACGCCATGGATGAGCTGCCCGCCGTTGCGACCGGACGCACCCCACCCGATGCGGTTCGCTTCGAGCACGGTAACTCGATAGCCGCGCTCGGCGAGTTCGAGCGCGGTCGCCACACCGGTGAAGCCGCCGCCGACGACGCACACGTCGGTCTTGTGCGTGCCGCTCAGGGCAGGATAGGACGTCAGGTCATTGCGCGAAGCCGCGTAGTACGAAGTGGTATGAGCTTGAGGCATAGGCTTGCAGTTGCCGATGAGAGAATCAGAGCGAGCCGAGGGTAGCGGTTTTCTGCCCTCGCCGTCAGTGCCTGGACCGCTAGGGACGCTTACTAGCTGCGTCGGTGCTGGG
This sequence comes from Pseudomonadota bacterium, assembly GCA_039193195.1. Taxonomy (NCBI): domain Bacteria; kingdom Pseudomonadati; phylum Pseudomonadota; species Pseudomonadota bacterium. The sequence goes on along the minus strand of JBCCWS010000020.1, from coordinate 71,886 downwards.
CAGTTGGGACCGGCGGTACTGCGCGGGCGTCTGGCCAGTGAACTTCTTGAAGGCGGTGTAGAAGGCTGAGTTGGAGTTGAAGCCGACTTCGAATGCGTAGTTGATCACCGCGCCGCCCGCACGGTTGCTGGCGAGCAGCTCCTTGGCACGCTCGATGCGGAATCGGTTGACGTAATCGAAGAAGCTGGAGTCAAAGCCAGCGTTGATCACCTGCGAGAGGTGATTGACGGAGCACCCGACCAGGCGCGACAGATCGGGCAAGGTGAGGTTGGCGCGCAGGAACGCACGCTCATCGCACATGATTCGGTTTAAGTTCGCCTTGTAGGCGGCAAGTTGATCTTCCGTAAGGCCGGATTTGGCGTATTTGGCTCGATGAGCAGCTCGCGTGGTCGCCCGCTTGCGTGCGTTCGCCACGTTGCCTAGGTCTTGGTAGAAGTCGTGGATGGAAATGGCCGTATCGCCGAGAAGCGTGATGAACTCCGCACCCTCGATCGGCTCCTCCTTCGAGCTCTCGGATCTCTTAGCCTTCACGAGCGGAGACATTCGATAGCGGAAGGAGATACTCTGACCGAACTCCATTACGTCGCCGACGATCTGGTAGGCGTGACGGTGCTCGTCGAAGTACTCGCGCAGCATCTCGCGAAAGCTCTCGTGGGTGAGCTGGGCGCTCTCGGCTACGTCGCAGTAGACTCCACCCTCGGCGAGGTGCGCCGCGACGCCCTCGCCGTCCAGGCGATTCCAGGCGTCGAAATAGCTTCGAACGAATTCCGCTGCGCGCACTGCCTCGCCCCCTCGACGTCCCGCGACTGAAACGTCCTAGAACATCTATCACATTTCCCCAGGGGACAACACACCGATGAGGCGGCAACGGTGGAGCACAACCGATTTCGGTCCCTATGCGGACATAACGACCTGACAGTACTGGAGATCTTGCCTGCCAACGGGTAAGTCTGGCCCAAAGCTTGCCGCGAACGTGCGATCGCCTTGTCGTAAGGCACAGCAAGCGATGCCGCTTAGTGTCGATCGACGTATCACTCGCGCGTCAGCGTCGGTGGATTCGGGTCCGCAAGGTGATGAGGCGCTAGTAGAGAAGGGCTGGTGTTGCCCGGGCGTGGGGCGGCGCCAAGAAGGGCTTGTCCAAACGGCGGCACCTCTCGATGCGGCTGTGGTGGCGCAGCTCCTTCTCGTAGTAGATCTCCACCCACATGTTCAGTTCCAAGTAGCGGGTATCGATCATGGCCAGGGCGATGTTGGCCTTGGCCACCGGCGACCACATGGCGGACGTCACGTAGCCGATCTCCATCGTGCACCCCTTGTTGCGGTAGATGTGCGAGCCCTCGGCCGGCCGGTTGCCGTCGATGTCGAGCTTGGTCAGGGTGTACGTGGGGCCAACGCGCTTCTCCTCGAGCAGGGCGGCGCGACCGCTGAAATGCGGCTTGTCGAAATCGACCAGCCAGGCGAGGTCGAGTTCGAAGGGCGTTTGGTCGTGTTTGAAGTTAACCGTGCGCAGCGCTTCGTTGAACTCCACGTCGGGCATGATGAAGGCCGCCTCCAGGCGCGCCATGTTGGTGGCGGCCTCGCCGTAGGGCTGGATGCCGTAGACCTCTCCGGCGGCGTACAAGGCATCCCACATCGCCAAGGCGTGGCCACGCTCGATCCACAGCTCGTAGCCGAGGTCGCCGGTGAACCCCGTTCGCGAGACCATCAAGGTAGTGCCCTGAAAGGGGAAGGTGCGGATCTCGAAGGGGCGGGCGTTTTCGATGTCCTCGAGGCCCATCTTCTTCAGCACCGAACAGGAGGTAGGGCCCTGCAGGGAGAGTGCTGCGGTGGTGTCGGTGATGTCGGTGATGGTGACGTCGTCGAACCCCAGGCAGCTCTTGCGCAGCCAGGCCAGGCACGGGCTGCCGCAGGTGAGCATGAACTTCTGCTCGCCGAGGCGGAAGATGGTGCCGTCGTCCACCACCCGCCCCTCGTCCGTGCACCACACGCAATAAGCCACGCGATTCATGCGGATCTTGCTCACGTCGCGCGTGACCATTCGGTTGAGCATGGCCTCGGCATCGCCGCCGGTGATTTCGTATTTCTGCATAGGGCAGATGTCGTAGGTGCCGCACAGGTTGCGGATGCAGAAGTACTCGTACTCCACGTCGTAGTAGCAGTCGGCGAACTTGTAGCCGTTCCACACGGACCACGCCTCGCGGATGTTCAGCGCGGCCAGCCGCGGGTGGAAGGGCGAGAGCATCGGCCGCTCGCCGGCGTAGGGATCGTGCGTCGGGGCGGGGTCATTCATCGTGGAAATCGTCTTCCGGCACGGTGTTGCGCCGCCTTAGGTCCAGCAGAATTTCGCGTGCCGCATTGGCGCCGCACACGGCGGACACGCCGCCGCCCGGGTGGGTGGAGGAGCCGCACATATAGAGGTTCTTCAGCGGCATGCGGTACTGGCCGTAGCCAGGGAAGGGGCGATTGAAGAACAGCTGATCGATCGTGAGTTCGCCCTGGAAGATGTTGCCTTCCGTGAGGCCAATCTCGTTCTCGATCTCGTGCGGCGTGCGCACCTCCATGTGCACGATCAGGTCCTTAAAGCCCGGCGCGTAGCGCTCGATCTTGTCGATCACGGTCTGGCCGAAGGCGTCGCGCTTGTGCGGTGTCCAGGGGCCGTCGGCGAGGGTGGGCGGGCAGTACTGGATGAAGTTCGACATCCAGTGCTTGCCGGGTGGCGCCACCGTGGGGTCCCAGGCGGAGGGGATCACCGCTTCGATGAAGGGATCGTCGGACCAGCGGCCGCGCTTCCAGCAATCGTAGGCCCGCTCCATCGTCTCGAGGGTACCGCTAAAGCCCTGACCGCCGCGGTTGATGTAGCGGTTGTCGGGCACGTGGGTGTACTTGGGCAAGCCACTAAGGGCGATGTTGACCTTGCCTGAGGAGCCGCGGATCTTGAAGTTTACCGCGCGCTGGTAGATCTCCTCCGGCAGGTCCTTGCGGTCGATCGCCTGGGTGAAGGTGCGCTTGGCGTCCATGTTGGAGACGACGATGTTGGCCTTGAACTCATCGCCGTTCTCGAGGATAACGCCCGTGGCGCGGCCGTCCTCCACCGTGATGCGCTCGACCCCTGCGCTCGTGTGCAGCTCGCCGCCGAAGCCTTTGTAGGCAGAGGCGATGGCGGCGGAGATTGCGCCCATGCCGCCGCGGGCGAGGCCCCAGGCGCCGATCGAGCCGTCCACATCGCCCATCACGTGGTGAAGAAGAATGTAAGCTGAGCCGGGCGAGTACACGCCGAGGGCGGTGCCGATGATGCCGGGGCTCGCCATCGCGCCCTTGATGAGGTCGTTCTCGAAGTAGTCTTCGAGGAACTCGGCGGCGCTCATGGTGAAGAAGCGCACGTACTCGTAGAGTTCGCGCTCGCCCAGGGCCCAGAACTTCTGGCCGAGGAATAGGAACTCCCTGAGGTCGCGCAGGCGGAAGGACGTAGGGTCCGGGGGCGTACGCATCAGGGTCTTGCGGATCACCTGCGAGTAGCGAGTGAGGTCGGCTTGGAAGCGGCGCATGGCGTCCGCGTCGTGGGGCGAGTGACGGCGCAGCTCCAGGTAGGAAGCGGCTTCGTCTTGGTAGGAAAATAGACGCTCATCGCCGTCGCCGAAGGACACGGTGCCGAGGTAGGGCACGATCATCAGGCCGTGGCGGCCAAGATCGAGATCGCGGTGGATGGCCTGGCGCATCATGCTGCACACGTAGGAGCAGCTTGAGTAGATCCAACCAGGTTCTAGCTCGCGTGAGACGGCAGCGCCGCCGATGTAGTCGTTTTTTTCCAGCACGCAGACCTTCAGCCCCGCCTTGGCGAGGTAGGCGGCGTTGGTGAGGCCGTTGTGACCCGCGCCGACCACGATGGCGTCGTAGGCGGCACTCATCGCAGGATCTCCCGTGCGGCGTTGAGGCCGACGGAGCCCACCAGGTCACCGCCCGGATGGCATCCGGCGCTGCTAAGGAACAGGTTCTCGATGGGGCAGCGATACTGGGCGGCGTCGTAGGTAGGCCGCATCATCAGCATTTGATCCATGGCGAACTCGGCGTGGTGCCAATGGCCCCCGGTGACGTGGAACTGCTGCTCGATGTCCTGCGGCGTGAGCATCTGGGCGCCCACGATGAGCTCGCGCAGGCCCGGCGCGTAGGCCTCGATGGTGGAGATCGCGCTGTCGCGCAGGGCATCGCGGGCGCCGTCCGACCAGCCGTGCCTGTGCTTGTAGGGCACGTACATGACGTGGGCCGACAGAACGTGGTGCCCCTGCGGTGCCAACGCGGCGTCGTGTACGGAAGGCAGCGTGATCTCGATGACCGGGTGCTGCGACGGCTCGCCGTACTTGGCCTCGTCGTAGGCGAACTCGATAGCGTCGAGGCTCGGCGCGATAAGCAGGCGTCCGTCGGAGTCTTCCAGGCGCGCAAAGGTAGGTCGCTCTCGCAGGGCCAGGTGCAGCTTGCCGACTAACCCGTCCGAGCGCAGGCGGTGGGTGCGGTTTGCGAAGCCGATATCGAGGTTGGCGAAGCCGACGAGGTCGCGAAACGTGCGCTTGGGATCGGTCGCGGAGACCACGCGGTCAGCGTCGATCGTCTCGCCTGAGGTCAAGGCGACGCCGGTAGCTCGCAGGCCCACCCGGGTGTTGTCGAGGGTGATCCTAGCGACCGGGCTGTCGTAGCGGATCTGCGCGCCGGCATCTTCGGCGGCGGCGGCAATCGCGTAGACTAGGGCCCGCACGCCGCCCGTGCCCATGCGGTGAGCGCCGTGGAAGTCCGACCCTGCGCGATAAAGCATGGCGAGCACGGCGCTGTTAGGCGACCGCGGTGCCATGCGCGCGCCGATGAGCCCGTCCCAGCACAGCATCGCCTTCACCAGCTCTTGCTCGAACCGCTCGTCCACCAGGTCGCGAGCGCAGAGCGATGCGATGCGCAGGAACTCGGCCATGTCCTGCTTGCCGAGGCGGCGCAGGTTCAGCCCCAGCTGGGCGAAGGTGGAGAGGCCGCGCAGGGAACGATCGCTCAAGCGCGGCATCGTCTTTTCCCAGAAAGGTGAAAGTGCGGAGGCGAAGCGGCTGAGGTCCGCGACAAACTGCTTGAAGGCCGAAGCGTCCCGGTCGCTCGCGCCGCGCATGGCCTCGCCCTCGACCACCACGTGGTTGCCCTCGCGATCGAGGCCAACCAGCGCTAGCGGGCGAGCGCCATCGTCGAAGCCGAAGCGCGTGAGGTTCAGCTCCTGCGTGACCTTTGGAGAGAAGTGGGCCATCGAATGGGCCAGGGATGCTCGGTAGCCGGGGTGAAACTCGTAGGTGCCGGCGAGCCCGCCAGGACCGTCGCTGGCCTCCAGCACGAGCACGCTCTGCCCGGCCTTGGCGAGGCTGGCGGCGCACACTAGTCCGTTGTGGCCTGCCCCGACGACGATGGTGTCGTATCGCTGCACGTGAAAGTTAGTCTTCTACCGAATCAAGCCGTACGCTAGTGACGGGCATCGAGCGCGGTCTTCCATGCCTACACGCTGACACCGCCCCTGCGGCTGGCGCGTGGCATCCTTCGTGAACGCACCGTCTCAAGTTTGGTCGCCCGCCCGTCAACCGGGTCGGACGCCTATAGGACGGGAGGAATTGATCGATGAACAATAGTCATCGTTTTCGGGACGCGGTTAACACGGGAGATTTATGAACGGCGAGACTGCTGGCCCAGCGGAGGCCACCCTCGAAGCGGCGCTCGAGTGGTTACGCGCCAACGGCATCGAGCGGATCGAGACCACCGTCCCGGATATGGCGGGGATTGGTCGCGGCAAGGTGCAGCCCGTCTCCCAGTTCAAGCAAACCGGCACGCGCATCCCCTACGCGATCCTGGCACAGACCGTGAACAGCACCTTTCATCTGGGCAAGGACAACGTGGGCGATCGCGACATGTCCCTGCGGGCGGATCTCTCGACGATCCGGCGCATCCCCTGGACCAGTGAGCCCTCCGCCGTTGTCATCATGGATTGCATCGACGACGACGGGAATCTGATCGGTGCCGCCCCGCGCGCCGCCCTCGCCCGCATTCTCTCGCTTTACGAGCAGGAGGGCTGGACGCCTGTGGTGGCGCCGGAGGTCGAGTTTTACATCGCTCCTGCCAACGAAGACCCGTGGACCCGCACGCGCGCGATGGCCCAGGACGAGGACGACCTCGAGGACCTGATCGATCCCTACGGCACCGACCGCTTCCACGAGCTATCGGGTTTTTTCTCCGAGCTCGAAGAGACCTGCCGCAAGCAGGATATCGAGACCGGCGCCCTGTCTCAGGAGCTCGGTCCCGGCCAGTTTGAGGTGAACTTCGATCACGGCGATCCGATGAAGCTCGCCGACGATGTCTTTCACTTCAAGCGCGCCATTCGACACGTCGCGGCCAACCACGATCTGCGGGCAATATTCCTCTCCAAGGTGCACGAGGACGCGGCAGGCAGCGCCTTCCACATCCATCAGTCCGTTTACGGTCGCGATGGCAACAACGCCTTCTCGGGCCCCGACGGCGAGGCCAACGAGCGCTTCGGCCACTACATCGGCGGCCTGCAGCGCTACCTGCGCGAATTCCTGCTGCTGTTCGCGCCGTACCCCAACTCCTATCGGCGCCTGAACAGTCACTGGGCGTCGCCGATCAACCTCGAGTGGGGCATCGACAATCGCACGGTCGGCCTACGCGTGCCCGTCGCGAATGCCCAGGCGCGCCGGGTGGAGAACCGCCTGGCCGGTGCGGACGTCAATCCTTACCTAGCGATCGCCGGCAGTTTGGCCTGCGGATACCTTGGGATGCAGCAGCAGATCGCGGCCTCGGCACCGGTGGATAAGTCTGCCTATGACGCGCCCTTCGCTCTGCTGCGCCACCCCCACTACGCCATCGGTAGCTTGCGCCAGAGCAAGGAGGCGGTGGAGGTGTTCGGCGAAGAGTTCGTGACCCTATTCGCGGGCATGAAGGAGCACGAGTGCCTCGAGTTCGAAGAGCGCGTGCCCGTGTGGGAGCGCGAGTTGCTCGGTTGGACCATCTGATCTTGGCCCGGCGCGCCCGCCGGCGAGCTGTTTTGGGAGCTCCTTCTAATGATGCGCGTGTTTTCTTTGCTATCAATTTTATTCGGTAAATCGCCACGCTCAGTTATCGCCGTGATGAGTGTTGGCCTTTCGGTGGTGGGCGTTCAGGCGGCGCGAGCCGACGGGCACGACGCCGGCAAGGGCGTAGCTCCGCCCAAGCCCTGGACCGTGCACGGCCTGAACGCGATGGCCCTGGAAGATCTCGGTGACATCGACTGGACGCCCGTGGAAAGTGGCGTGCTTGGCAACAGCGAGAGCACCCTGTTCGAAGGCGACAACACGGTGGCCGTGTGGGACGCAGGCCCCGCCAAGCTAACTCTCGAGGAACCGCTACCCTACGACGAGTTCGTGGTGGTGCTAGAGGGCGAGCTCGTGCTCACGGACGACAGCGGCCATTCGATGACCTACAAGGCGGGCGACATGTTCATGCTGCCGAAGGGCTTCAAGGGCACCTGGGACATGACCCAGTCCTACCGCGAACTCATCGTCGTCGATACGCAGGCCTACAACGAAGAGTAGGGCGAACGCCTCTATGCGCCTTGGCATTCTCCGCACCGACACCGTGCGCCCCGGCTTCGTCGAGCGCTTCGGCCAGTATCCTCAGATGTTCCGCCGGCTGCTGGGCGATGCGGATGAGGGGCTCGAGTTCCGAGACTACGATGTGCAGGAGGGTGAGTTTCCGGCCGACCTCGACGAGGTGGACGCGTATCTGATCACTGGCAGCAAGTTCTCCGCCTACGAGGGTCTGCCCTGGATTGTCGAGCTGATCGACTGCGTGCGCACGCTGCACGCGGCGCGTAAAAAGCTCATCGGCATCTGCTTCGGGCATCAGGTCGTAGCCATCGCTCTCGGTGGCAGGGTGGAGAAGTCCGAGCGCGGATGGGGTGTTGGCGTGCATGCAGCAACCTTTCATGAAACGCCGGCGTGGCACGACGGCGCCGATCCGGTCTTCCGGATCCTGGTGAGCCATCAGGACCAAGTGGTCGAGCTCGGCGAGCGTATGCGCGTGTTGGCTGGCAGCGATTTTTGTCCCATCGCCGTGACCCAGGTGGACGAGCACATCCTCACTTTCCAGGGTCATCCCGAGTTCGAGACGGGGTACTCGCGCGAGCTCATCGAGCTGCGCGGAGAGGCCGTGGGTGTGCAGACCTATCGGCGTGGTTTGGAATCCTTGGCGACGGCCCCAGAAGGGGCTCGAGTCGCACGCTGGATCGTTAGCTTCCTAAAAGCCTAAGTAAATCGATAACTATTCGATAAGGGCGTGAGCTCAGAAAGTCGGTGGCGTGCAGGCGCTGATCAGCTCGCACGGCTCCTTGCCGGGATTTGAGAAGCTGTGGGGCCGGTGGCTCTCGAAGTAGTAGGCATCGCCCGGCTGTAGGGTCTCGGTGACGCCGTCAACGGTGAGTTCGAGGCGGCCCGCGAGCACCAGGCCGCACTCCTCGCCCTCGTGGCGCAGGTGATGCTTGCCCGTGGTGGCGCCAGGTTGGTAGCTCTCGTGGAGGAACTGGAGCGCCCTATCGCTCAAGTTGGCGCCCACCTGGCGAAAGGAGATGCCGCCGTCGGCGATCTCCGTGAGCTCGCCGGCGCGGTAGACCACCTTGTCTTGAGCCTCGTCGGTGTCGCTGAAGAACTCGCTGAGGCTCACGGGTACGCCGTCCAGCACCTTCTTCAGCATGCTCACGGTGGGGTTGAGCTTGCCGCTCTCGATGAGGGAGATGGAGGCGTTTGCTACCCCTGAGCGCTTGGCCAGCTCGCGCTGGGACAGGCGGTGGCGCTGGCGAATTGTGCGCAGGCGCGCACCGACGGAGGTGTCTTCCATGGGGCATCTCTGCAGGTGTTTAGGATAGTGAACATTTTGGGAGATCATTGCCTTTGAATCAACGGGTTAACTTCCTGGGTTTAACTAATTGTTTAACGCAACCGAGCGATTCTAGACTGCCTGATCCCTGCCACTAGCCGGAGCCCAGCCCCCAATGAGCGCTGAGATCATCGAGCTGACCGACAAGATCGACGTCGATCCCTTCTGGATGCCCTTCACGGCCAATCGTGATTTCAAGCGCAAGCCGAGGATCATCACCGGGGCCAAGGGCCACCACTACACGGGCGCCGACGGCGAGCAGATCTACGACTTCTTCTCGGGCCTGTGGACCGTTGGCGTCGGCCACTGCCACCCGAAGATTGTCGAGGCCGTGCAGCACCAGGTGGCGCACCTCGACCACGGCATGAGCTTCCAGGTGGGAAGTGATCGCTCCTTCCAGCTCGCCAAGAAGCTCACCGACGTGGCGCCGGAGGGGTTCACGCGGGCCTTCTTTACCAATTCGGGCTCCGAGTCTGTCGACACAGCGCTCAAGATCGCGCTCGGCTACCACCGGGTGCAGGGCAACGGCCAGCGAACGCGTTTAATCGGTCGTGAGCGTGGCTACCACGGGGTCAACTTCGGCGGTATGTCTGTGGGCGGTATCGTCGCCAACCGCCAGATGTTCAGCGCCAACCTGATTCCCGGCGTGGACCACATGCGTACCACCTGCGATCTGGCGCACACCGCCTTCTCCCGCGGTCAGCCCGAGTGGGGCGCGCACCTCGCCGATGATTTGCTGCGCATCGCGACGCTGCACGGGCCGGACACAATCGCCGCCGTGATCGTCGAGCCAGCCGGCGGCTCAACCGGCATCTTGCCGCCTCCCGTGGGTTACCTGGAGCGCCTTCGCGAGATCTGCACGGCGCACGGCATCCTGCTGATCTTCGACGAGGTGATCACGGGCTTTGGTCGCACGGGCGCGTCCTTCGGCGCGGAGCGCTTCGGGGTCATGCCCGACATCATCACTACCGCCAAGGGCCTTACCAACGGCGTAATCCCGATGGGCGCAGTGCTCGTACGCGAGGAGATCTACGACGCCTTCATGCGCGGGCCGGACGCCGCGGTGGAGCTGTTCCACGGCTACACTTACTCGGGCCACCCTGTGGCCGCCGCCGCCGGCCTCGCCACCCTCGAGGTGCTGGAGGAGGAGGCGATCTTCGATCAAGCCGCCGCACTATCTCAGCCCTTTGAACAGATGCTCCATTCTTTCGCCGACCTCGACAACGTCATCGATGTGCGCAACATCGGACTGATGGGCGCCATCGAGCTGGCGCCGCGCCCTGGCGCGCCGGGCGCGCGCGGCCTGGAAGTGCATAAACGCTGCTTCGTCGAGGAGCGGATCGCCGTGCGCAACGGCCTCGACGTCATTCAGTTCTCGCCCTTCCTAAACTCCAAGGTGGATGACTGGGAGCGCGCCTTCGAGCGCATCCACCACGTCATCACCACCATCGCTTAACGCTACGCCGGAGAGATTCGACTCATGAGCACTAACCCTGCAGTTCCCCTCGACGGGGCAGAGGCGCTAGGCCACTTCATAAACGGCGAGTACACCGCTGAGTCTGGGCGTACGGCGCCCGTCACTAACCCAGCCACGGGTCAGGTGGTACGCGAGGTCCCACTCGCGCCGGCCAGCACCGTGGAGCAGGCGATCGCCGCCGCCGAGGCGGCCTTCGAAGGCTGGCGAAACACGCCGCCGCTCAAGCGCGCCCGCGTCATGTTCCGCTTCAAGGAACTTCTCGAAGCCAACGCGCAGGAGATCGCAGCTGCGATTACCGAAGAGCACGGTAAGGTAATCGACGATGCGCTCGGCGAATTTCAGCGCGGCGTCGAGGTAGTCGAGTACGCCTGCGCCATGCCCGAGCTGCTGAAGGGCGAGTTCACCAAGAACGTGGGTCCTGCGATCGACAGCTGGTCCGAGCATCAGCCGCTCGGTGTTGTGGCAGGCATTACCCCCTTCAATTTTCCCGCCATGGTGCCCATGTGGATGTACCCCATGGCGATCACCGCCGGTAACTGCTTCGTGCTGAAACCCTCGGAGAAGGATCCGACAGCCTCGATCATCTGTGCGCGCCTGCTCAAGGAAGCCGGCCTGCCCGATGGCGTCTTCAACGTGGTGAACGGCGATAAGGAAGCGGTCGATACGCTGTTGAACGACCCGCGCGTCCAAGCCGTGAGCTTCGTCGGCTCGACGCCGATCGCCGAGTACATCTACACCCAGGCCACCGCCAACGGCAAGCGCGTGCAAGCCCTCGGCGGGGCTAAGAACCACGCCATCCTCATGCCCGACGCGGACATCGACAACGCCGTCAGCGCGCTCATAGGCGCCGCCTTCGGCTCCTGCGGCGAGCGCTGCATGGCGATCTCCGTGGCCGTGTGTGTGGGTAACGAGACGGCCGATGCGGTGGTCACCAAGCTTGCCGAGCGCATCGGTGAGATGCGCGTGGGCAACGGTGCCGATGCCTCCAACGACATGGGCCCGCTGGTCACTAAGGAGCACTTCGAGAAGGTGCGCGGCTACGTAGACACGGGCGTGGACGAGGGCGCGACCCTCGTGTGCGACGGTCGCACCTTGGTGGTCGAGGGCCACGAGGAGGGGTACTTCCTAGGGCCCTGCCTGTTCGACCATGTGAACGCGGACATGCGCATCTACCGGGAGGAGATTTTCGGCCCGGTTCTGTGCGTGGTGCGCGTGGAGTCCGAAGAGCAGGCCATGCAGCTCATCGACGATCACGAATTCGGCAACGGCACCTGCATCTTTACCCGCGACGGCGAGGCGGCGCGCTACTTCGCCGATCGCATCCAGGTGGGCATGGTGGGCATCAACGTGCCCCTGCCCGTGCCCGTGGCCTGCCACAGCTTCGGCGGCTGGAAGCGCTCCCTGTTCGGTGACCTATACGCCTACGGTCCCGATAGCATTCGCTTCTACACGCGGCGTAAGACCATCACCCAGCGCTGGCCGTCCGGCGGTGTGCGCGAGACCGCGCGCTTCACGTTCCCGAGCAACTAGCGCGAGGGACGCACGGCAGCGAGGACCGTCATGGACGCTACGCCCGAACGTTCTGTCGACGAGTGGCAGGACCTGGATCACCACCACCACATGCACCCCTTCACCGACCATCGTGAGCTCGGTGAGCGGCGCACGCGTCTGATCACGCGGGCCGACGGCGTCTACATATACGACGCCGACGGCCGACAGATCCTCGATGCCATGTCGGGCCTGTGGAACGTGAACGTGGGCTACGGGCGTCAGGAGATCGTGGACGCGGCGACGCGACAGCTGGCGAAGCTGCCATACTACAACAGCTTCTTTCAGTGCACCAATGTGCCCGCGGTGGATCTTTCGGCGCTGCTCAACGAGATCAGCCCGCCCCAGTTCGAGCACGTGTTCTTCGCCGGCTCCGGCTCGGAGGCGAATGACACGGTCATGCGCATGGTCCGCACCTACTGGGATCTTATGGGTTACGAAGGCAAGCACACCTTCATCGCGCGCAAGAATGCCTATCACGGCTCCACGGTGGGCGCGGCGAGCCTCGGGGGCATGGCCGCCATGCACAAGCAGGGTGGCCTGCCGATTCCGGGCGTCGAGCACATCGAGCAGCCCTATTGGTTCGACAGCGATCGCCAGCAGTCGCCAGCGGACTTCGGGCTGGCCATGGCGCGCGAGCTCGAGCGCGCCATCGAGCGCATCGGCGCTGATCAGGTAGCCGCGTTCATTGGCGAGCCGGTTCAGGGCGCTGGAGGGGTGATCATCCCACCGTCCACCTACTGGCCTGAGATCCAGCGTATCTGTCGCAAGCACAACGTTCTGATGGTGTGCGATGAGGTGATTACCGGCTTCGGACGTTTGGGCGAGTGGTTTGGTGCCACCTATTACGGCGTAGAGCCAGACCTCATCTCCTTCGCCAAGGGAGTGACCTCCGGCTATCTGCCCCTAGGCGGAGTGCTCGTGAGCAAGCGTGTGGCGCAAGTGCTCACCGAGAGGGCTGGCGAGTTCGCTCACGGCTACACCTACTCCGGCCATCCCGCGTCCTGTGCCGTGGCCATCGCCAACCTCGACATCATCCGTCGGGAGGGTCTAGTAGAGCGCATTCGCGATGATATTGGGCCCTACCTGCAGGAGCGTTGGGCGCAGCTCGGTCAGCACCCGCTCGTGGGCGAGATGCGGATGGTCGGACTGATGGGGGCGCTCGAGCTGGTGCAGTCTCGGGATACGCTCGAACGCTTTCCCAAGGATGTGGGAGTGGGCACGATCTGCCGCGACAATGCGATTGAGGCAGGCATCGTCATGCGCGCCGTGGGCGATACGATGGTCGTGGCGCCACCCTTCCCCCTCACCCATGGGCAGGCAGATGAGTTGGTCAACCGCGCCGCCACAGCGCTCGATGCCACCATGGCGGCGGTGTTCTGACGCGACGCACAGAAGCGGGTCGTCCGGTTGGTCGATCGAACAGATCAGCGCGAGTGGGTCGCAAGGAGGCACACATGGACTGTCGGGAGAAAGAGAAGGGCGCCGGTGGGCTGATCGATGACGCGCGGCGCTTGGTCGCAGGTGCGGTGCCCGACCTGCGGCGTCGGGCGTGGTGTCAGGCTACGCTGTACGCAGGTCTGCTTGGCGCAGTGGCCCCGGCAGCCCTTGCAGGATCGGCGCGAGATCAGGAGGTCGCCATCGTCGGCGGAGGTCTCGCCGGACTGATCGCGGCCTATCGGCTGCAGCAGGCGGGGGTGCTTGCCAACGTCTACGAGGGTTCTTCGCGCATCGGCGGGCGAGTCTTCACGGATCGCGACACCTTCGGGCCGCTCCAACTTTCCGAACGCGGCGGCGAGGCGATCGACTCCATTCACCTCACCGTGCGCCGCTTGGTGGAGGAGTTCGGCCTCGCGCTTGAGGCACGCTTCGCCAACGACGACGGTTTCGCGTACCTCTACGAGTTCGATGGCGAGCGCTACAGCTACGCAGATCTGTTGCGCAGCTTCGCGCCGTTGATCGTCGCGGCCTCGCGAGACGAGGCTCTGTTCGGTCCCGATACGCGCTACAACCTCAATACCCCGGCGAGCCGTGCGCTCGATCGCTTGTCCGTAACCGACTACCTCAACCTGCGTCTGGAGGGCGGCGCCGACTCCCTTGCAGGTCGCTATGCCCGTTCTCTGGCGACGGGCACGTTCGGCATCGAGGCGGAACGGCTGAGCGCGATCAACACGATCTACACTTTCTCCTTGCTCGGCTTAGGCACCCGCCATGTCCACCCCAATCGCGGCCTGCTGCAGCAGGCCCTGGCTCAACGCGGGACGGATGCACTGGCGGTACAGGATGAGGAGTTTGGACCCGGTGTGTACCAGATCGCCGGCGGCAACGACCAACTCGCCACTGTTCTCGCCGAGCGCTTGGGCGATCAGATCGTCACCGAGCACCGTCTCGTGCGGGCTGCCACAGAGGATGGGCGGACCCGACTGCACTTCGAGACCTGGTCGGGCCAAACCGAGGTGCTCGCGGACCGCGTGATCATGGCCCTTCCCTTCCGCGTCCTGCGCACGCTCGATATCGAGCAGCTCGCCCTAGGCCCACGCAAGCGCTTGGCGATCAGCACCCTCGGCATGGGTACCAACAGCAAGCTAGCGGTGCAGACCAGAGGCAAGGTATGGCGGCGCCAGGGCGCGTCAGGAGGCGCCGAGACCGATCGCGACTTTCAGGTGCTGTGGGAGCAGTCGGCGGTGCAGCCGGGGCAGACGGGCGTCTTGCTGAGCTTCACGGGAGGCGATCGTGGCGTCGCACTCGGCGAGGGCACGACCGCCGAGCAAGCGAGTAACTTCGTCAACGATGTGGACAGTCTCTTCCCGGGCGTGGCGGCGGACTGGAACGGTCGCGCGCTGCGTTCACACTGGCCGAGCGAGCCCTTCCAACTTGGCTCCTACGCCGGCTACGAGGTGGGACAGTTCACCACCCTGCGCGGCATCGAGTTCGCCCGAGAGGGCGCGGTCCACTTTGCTGGCGAGCATACGGCTCTCGCGTTTCAAGGGTTCATCGAGGGCGCCCTTCGCAGCGGAGAGCGCGCAGCGAACGAAGTACTTGCTGCGCTTGCGCGCACGCGGCTTGAGGCCGACTAACCGCTTAGGCATGCGCGGGAAGGGCATCCCCGCGTATCCTGCTTCACCCTATCCGCCGTTGCTCCACGCCTTGGAGTCTATGCGGGCTACTCCGCAGCAAGAAAAGGAATGGACTCCTCACGGACGGCGAAAGCACTCTTCTATCAACGCCTTGAAGGGTTCGCCCCACTCGGGCAGGACGTAGGTTTGCACGCCTCTTCGCTCTAGGTGAGAAGCGATGAAGCGCTCAGGGTCGTCTTGGACTGTGCAGATCCAGTAGTGACGCGAAATGGCTTGCCGCGTTTTGGCGTGAGCCCTGGCAGGCGTGTAGCCATTGTAGGCGTATCCTGCCGATCGGTCGCGCACGAACTCATCAAACCGCAGCCCCAGCCAGCGCATCATGTTGACGTCGGTCATCGACATGCCGATGAAGACGCAGTTGCTCAGGTGAAGTGCACTTTGCATCACGCGGTTGGCGAAGGACGCCGGATTCGCCACCGACTCCCAGTACTCCGCATCGGTGAATACCAACGTATCCTCAGCCCCTCGGTTGTAGTAGGGCTTGTGAGGGACGAAGCCATGTAGATGGTAGACGTCGATGGCCCGACGACCGTGGGCGCGAGGGCCGTACTTTGGGTGATAGCTTGCGCGGGGTATCGGGTAAGCGACGATCGTGTCCATGTCCTTACCTTCGTTGGTGCCACGCTCCAAGAGATCGTCAGCATTGAAGGTGATGACGCGAACGATGCGGCAATCGGCTCGCCGTTGTTCGTCCTGCAGCAGCGCAATGAGTACGCTGAGCGTGTCCGCATCTGTCGGCTCTTGCGGGCTGCCGTAAAGCTTGTTGCGGATCTTGCGCACCATCGCTTTGCGCACGACGCTCGGGTCGATGGTATCGGCGTGCACCTCTTTGACCAGGGCGATCTCCGAGCGCGTGGCACCTTCGATCTCCTCGAGCAGAATCTGATAGGCCAACGGGTGCGGTGGCGCCTGTTTGCCGGCGAGCCACTCGGGCACCTCGCGCTTAGGTTTGAGCTCCTGCCAGAGCTCCCGGACCAGCTTTGACCAGGAGGGTACGCCCCGACCGATGGAGACCCCCGCCCCAAGCACGAGCGTGATCTCGCCGTCCTTTGCCGCGTTTCTGAGCGACCTGCGGATATGGCGTTGGCGCTTGCGGACGTAGTGTCTCATCGGATCGCCTTAGGCAGGGTGCGTGCGCACAAGATGCGCCGATAGTAGCAGTCCCTGCAAACTTGGCGCCGCCCACCACGCTTACATCCTCGGCAGCCACATGCCGGTGGTCGCCGTGAAGATCCCAAGGCCCATGTACACGCTCAGCAGTGACAAGGTGCCAATGAAGGCCATTTGGTTGCCCGTGGAGCTGCCGCGCTGGCAGTGGAAATACCACTCCAGCATGGCCAGCGGCAACAGGTATTGCGCAAACCCGAGCACGTAGAGAAATGGACCCGTGAACGGTTCCCAGTCGATGCCGACACCGCCAGTGAGCAACACCCATCCCATAAGGCCGACGCGGAAGAACCAAACCGCACTCGCCACCATGAACAGGCGCAGAGCCCAACGGCGATGCTCGGCGATACGACGTGCGGCGGCGTGGTACACGGCAAGCGCCGCGAAGACGATGATCAGCACCCCGTCGGTGGTGATGCCGATCTTAGAGATGAGATCGCCTAGGGGGCTTCGGGTCCAGGTCATGTAGAGACCGAAGCCGGCGCTGGTCACCGCCGCCAGCAGGTAGCTGCGACCGAGCCAGCGATGGAAGCTGGGGAAGCGAGTGCGCACGGCGGGGACAAGCTGCAGAGGACCGCCGCCGATGACGATCGCGGCGAGCAAGACGTGGCCGATAGAAGCCAGGTTGCCGAGCGTATCGCCTTCGACGAAGCCTCCTGGGAGGTGCGATCCCTGCAGTGCGCGGATGCCGTGCTCGGCGACTGGAGGATAGAACACGGCGAGGATGTAGGCGAGGAACAGCCAGTGCCCCACGGTAGCGAGGATGAACCAGACCTTGACCGCCACCTGCACGGCCTGCCTCGGTGTGACCGCGCTCAGCATTCTTCTGTCTAGGGCGATGTCGTTCATGAGGCGTCCTTGGCGGCAACGGTGTGTTGGTGGCGCCATCTTGGGGTAGACCTCGTGCTCCAACATCGGCCGCAGGGTCGGTTTGCCTCTCCCCCAAAGGTCGTAGAAGCGCCGCCGCAGCGATCCGACCCGATGGGTATGACAAGCGTCGCACCACGGTTTAGGCTCTGCCCATGAACCGACCGCATTCGGGTGCAGCCTTCCTGCGTACTGCCGATCGCGATGGCTGAGCGCACCACCATCGCGGGTGTCCGCGCGTGGCGACCACTCCTCGCCCCCGCCCAGCGCTGGCCGCTCTCGACGGATCTGCTGATCGCCGTCCTGTCCCTCACGCTCACCCTGCTCATGTGGGCGCGCCAGGGCATGGCAATGACCTCGTTTACCGATGTAGGCACTTTCGTGTGCGCCTTCGTCGGCAACCTGGCGTTGCTCTGGCGTCGCAGCCATCCGCTGTGCACGCACTACGTGGTGCTCGCGGCATGCGTGCTGGTGCAGCTTGGCTCGATGAGTGGTGGGGTGTTCGCGTTGACATTCTCCCTCTACAGCGTGGGTCGGCACGCAAAGGAGAGCCAAGACAGCATGATCGCCATGGCGGCAGCTGTGCTGTTCGTCGCCGCGGATGCCTTCGTGATCAGTTCGGCGAGTATTGGTGGCACCCTCGCCGTGATCATGGCGGTAGCGCTCTGGTACGCAGGCCGACGGTATCGGTTCCGCGGCGAGTACCTGCGACTGCTCGAGGAGCGTGCGGAGCATCTCGAGCGTGAACGCAGCGTGGACGCGGAGCGGGCGGTCACCGCCGAGCGCACGCGGATCGCTCGCGAGATGCACGATATCGTCGCCCACCAACTGAGCCTGATGACGGTGCAAGCGGGCGCCGCGAAGACGGTGAGCAAGTCAGACCCAGAGGCAGCGCGCGAGGCGATGGCGGCGGTGGAGAAGGCGGGACGTCAGGCCGTTTGCGAGATGCGCCACCTGCTTGGGGTGCTAAGGCCGGTGAGCGAGGAGGAGAACGGACTTGACCCTCAGCCAGGCGTGGGCGATCTGCCGGCGCTCGTACGCGAGGTCGGCGACGTTGGACCCGCCGTAGCACTCACCATGGACCCGACTGCCTCAGCCTTGCCGGCCCGCCTTCAGCTCACTGCCTACCGTATCGTGCAGGAAGCGTTGACCAACGTGATTCGCCACGCGGGAGAGGGCGTGGCCGTGGACGTTGCGATCACGCGGCTGGAGGGTATGTTGCTGGTGGCCGTGAGGGACGATGGACGCGGGGGCGATATCACCGAGAGCAGCGGGCACGGGCTGCGGGGCATGCGTGAGCGGGTGGAGCTGATCGGCGGTCGGTTCGATGCGGGCAGGCTCGCCAATGGGGGCTTTCAGGTGCGAGCTGAGTTACCCGTCGAGCCGGGAGCAAGCTGATGTTGCGGGTTCTCGTGGTCGATGATCAGCAGCTTGTGCGACGTGGTTTCGCGATGGTACTTGGGCACGAGCCGGACATCGAGGTAGTGGCGGAGGCAGGCGATGGTGTGGAGGCGATTGCGGCTGCCCGGCAGCACCAACCGGATGTCATCCTCATGGATATCCGTATGCCTGAGCTGGATGGGCTTGAGGCGACCGCCCGCATCCTGGCCGAGGTGGGCGATAGCACCCGCGTCATCATTCTCACCACCTTCGATCCCGACGAGTACGTCTACCGAGCTTTGCAAGCAGGGGCTAGCGGGTTTGTCCTCAAGGACATTCCGCCCGAGGACCTGGTGAAAGCCGTGCGAACTGTGGTTGCGGGAGGCGCCATGCTAGCGCCCGCTATCACCCGCCGACTCATCGCCCGCTTTGCTGATCAATTAGGTGCTCAGGGCAATCTCACGCAGCGGCTTGAGCGCCTGACCGCGCGCGAGCGCGAGGTGCTGGAGGCGGTCGCGGATGGTAAGAGCAATGCGGAGATCGCCGGTGCCCTGTTCATCGGTGGCGCCACAGTGAAAACGCATGTCTCCAGCGTCCTCTCGAAGCTTGGCTTGCGCGATCGTGCTCAGGCGGTGGTGTTCGCGTACGAGTGCGGTCTGGTGAAGGTGGGGCGTCGGGATGTCGGTTTCTGACGCAGCGCGCGGGGCCCAAGACGAAGACAATGCCTTGTATAGGTTGGCGGCGGGCCTCGGCTTGTTGCTTGGCTTGTTCTTGCTCCTGGGCGCTTACGGACACTTCGAAGCGGTGCTAGCTGATCGAGCTCACCGCGAGCGGCTCTCTGTTGCCGCATGGCTTGCGCTGGCCGTGCCCGGTCTGATCCTCTCGGGGGCGGGGTCGATCAACATCGGCGTCTGCGCCGCGCTGTGGTCGGGTGTGTCCTGGGCCTTGAACTTGGCCCTTCTGGGCTGCGCCGGCGCTGTGGCGTATCTCGCCTACGTCATGACGACCGACTTACCCGGGCACCCCGTCGGCGCCTTTCTTGCGCTCGTGGCGAGCCACACGGTGCTACTCGGTGCCATTCGGGTCGGGTTGGTTTGGCCGGCGCCCACTGAGTGAGTCGCCGTATTCAGTACTCTAGCTAGTGGGCCGCTTGGTAAACAAGGTGCTACTCGCCCATCGGATCTGCCCAGGGGCAGCGTCCGCGGCGTTGCATCGCTTGCCAATGGCGATGTCATTGGCTGTGCGACGCGCCTTGCTGACGCTGCCCCTACGCATACTGAGCGTTACCCCATTTTACAAGCGGCCTACTAGGCCGACACAAACGCATGCGGGGGCGCTGTTGGGGGGCTCGGCGTCCAGCGTCGGCAGACCCGTTGCACGCTCTCGCTCAGCCGGCGATGGACACTGGGGATGAGCCTGGAGTTTCGCCTTGCCGCTCCGTGCTTCGTCGCCCGAGATCGCGCAATAGCGCTCGCGCGGATTCGACGTTGAGTAGATAGGGATTGAACTCGAGGGTCGTCGAGTACTTTAGGTATATCGCTGAGTTCTCCTCGGTGGGGGAGGCGTAATTCATCGACCAGCGTGCCCAAGATCTGGCCTTGATCTCGCGGCACTCGATTACCTGAAGATCATGGTGGCGTCGATCGGCGATGAGCTTGATCAGCAGGGCGTTGATGTGCGCGCGCGGCCCCTCCAGCGTCTGCAAGAAGTAGTCGCGGTTGAAGGTGAGCATTCCTGTGATACCCGCTCGCCGATTGTTGTCGCGTGCTTGCTCCAGGATCCTCTGGCAGTCTGCTGGAGACACGTCGGGATTCATTCGGCTTGCGTAGGTAAGTGAAACCAGAATGTGGGCGTCTGCGTGCGGCGAGGTCATGGCTGTTCTCCTCTCAGGCTTTGCCTAGTAGCCGGAGTAGGCGTAGCTTGGGTGTCGGTGTTTCGCGTCGAGGCCGCCTTTCCTGCATCTTGGTGAGGGACTCGATCAGCATCATCACTTGGCGAGTGCTCATCAGGTAGGGGTTGAATTGCGTGCCGCCGGAGAATCGTAGCGCTTCCTTCTGGTACTTCTCGCTTGGCGTCAAGTAGTTCATCGACCAACCTCCCCAGCGGCGGCCGTCAATCTCCCTCGCTTCGATAACCTGGAGGGAGAAGTGGCGCGAGTCAGCGGTGAGCTTTCGAAGTAGCTCGTTGATCATGGGGCGTCGCCCCTCGATACTCTGAAGAAAGTAGTTGTGGTTGAAGATGAGTACGCCGGTGATGCCGTTGGCGGTGTTGTTCTTGCGTGCCTGAGTGAGGATACGCTGCAGCTCTCCTGGCTCGTTATGGGTGTTGAAGCGACTCATGTAGGTGAGGCGCAGTAACACGTGCTCCCCGTGGAGATACTTGATGTTTTCGTCGCTGCTAAGTGCGGGCTGCATGGTTGCGCGATGCTCCTAAATCACGAAGGGCTCAGGTGTCCTCGCTCGCGTGGACCGCTGCCACGAGCTTAGCGATCTCTCGGGGCATTCGCCTGCTAACGCGCGTCCTGAAGGCATCCACGAGTTCGAGCAGATCCCCGGCCGTTCGGCATTCCTCCAAGCGAAACATCCACGACCAGCGATCCTCGATCTTGGGGTGGCGTTCGAAGAGCTCCGCCAGCATCGTGCGCAAGCGATCGACCCGCTCGTCCTCGAGCGATCCCGGGGAAGTGCGCGGTGAGGGCGCGGGGGCCGACAATTGATCGCGCTGGAGTTCGCTCGCGAATAGCCTAGGTGGTGTCGGCGGATCCGGGCGCGGCGGTGCTTGCGTATCTAACAGGGGTGGCTGTGCAAGCGCCTGACCCTGGTCGCTCGGCCCGAACACTGGGCTGGAGGACAGAATGATGTCCTCTTCTGGTGGGTTGGGATGCTCTGAATACTCGTCGAGCGGCGCGTCCGTTGTCTCGTCCGTCTCAGATTCCTCCCCCTCTGCCACGTCAGCGGTGATGAGGTCGAGATAATCGAGATCGATTAGTAGTGCGATTAGCTGGTCGACCCCCCCAAGGGACTCGAAAGCCTTGCTGCCATTCAACGCGGCGCGGTAGTTACTCACCGTGTCTCGTCCATTCACCAAGATGAGCAGGGTGCGAGCCTCGCGCGGCAAGATGCCGTCTGACTGCTCGCGCATCTCGGCGTAGCCTTTCTGCGTCTTCGCGAGCACCTCCTGACCCGTCAACAGCATGCAGCACCTCCATCCGATGGAGTGATCGCGTGGTTCGTCGGGACGTCGACCTGCCAGTGCTTAGCAGGTGTGCGGTCGCTGGCCTGGGCTAGCCAGCGGAGCTACGAACCTTTGATTAGTTGTTCTTGGTGGTTTCGAACTACCGAGTTTAGATAGTAGCGGTGCCTCGGTCGGCTAGCGAGGCATCTTCGTCATAATCTGTCGCGAGCCCAAAACGATCGCCGCCCATGGGGATCACGGCGAGCCAGGGTGTCTCGTTTTTCGTGCTCGGGGGTGCGCATGCCGCCATCGTCGTGCCTTTCGCATACGGCGATGGGCGCTGCGGGCCTGTCCGCAGGGCCCTATTTGGGCGTTAGCAGGCCAAGATGGATGATCAGGACTGGCGCCTAGTCGAGTAGCACCCGGAAGGCAGGCACGGCGATACCCGAAGCGCCCAAAGCCCAGCTCCGCTCGAACAGGCGCGAGTTGCCATAGAGTACTTCCGCAAGCCTGCCGCTGATAGGGCGCGATAGCGTTAGCGTGATCACGTTGCTCATCGCCGAGGTGCTCGCCACCGTATTGATTCCGGCTTCATCTGTCACCGAGTACAAGCGTGCTTCTCCGGCGAAGACCTCGGCGTCGTAATGGAGCAGCACGCTGGCACCGTCTGCGCCCAGGGTGACCTCCTGCAGCTCCGTGAGCGAATCGACCGCTTGGCCGTAGATCATCTCCCGCGCCGCCAGTGCGAAGCGGCTGCCGATGGTCTTGTAGCCCTCAACGGTGTAGTGGATGGTGTCCCAGGTTGGTTGATCGATCGCTGTCGCCAGGGCCACATGGGCGTCCTCTCGAGCCACTAAGCGCTGCGCTTCTTGCACGGCAATCCATGTGGGAACGAAGCTAAAGGCGTAGGTGCCGAGCTGACCGACGATGAAGGGCATCTGCGGGTCCTGAAGGTCGGCGCGGTAGCTTGCGATCAGCTCCCGCAGCAAACGTCGGTAATAGGCCGGAAAGGTCGTGATGGCATCGGACTCTCCCTGGAACCACAGCACCCCTGCCGGCGCGGCGCCGTAGTTCTGCAGGCGCGTGCGGTAGAGGAGAGATCCGTACAGGGTGTCGCGATTGGTTGTATCGTTGAAGTCCCGCTGCCACTGAGTGGCCAGGCTGCTGCCGCCTAGGGGACCGGGGATGATCGCGATGGGCACGCCGGTGGCGCTGTAGACGTCCTTGGCGAAGCGCAGCATCAAGGAGTGGGACGGGAAATCCAAGGAGACCAAATCCACCTGCTGCCAAAAACCGTCCATAGGTTCCGTGCCGCGCTTCCAGGCGTAGTCGTTGCCGAACAGGTGAACCTCGTCGATCGGCAGCTCCATTGGCGTGCGCGATTCGGCGTATCCGGCCATGTTGCTTTGTCCCGCAGCCAGGTACACGTCGCCTACCGCGACTTCCTCGATGGTGGCCTCGGCGGCGACATCGCCCGTCACACCGTCCACTAGCCGCAGCAGGACGTGGTAGTTACCGCCGGTGGGAACCTCATCGATCACCTGCTCTAGCGGCGTGCCATCGCTCGCTTCTACGGCCCAAGTGTTGTCGGCGTAATCCTGGCCCGGGAGCGTGTCGCCGCTGCTCGCAAGGACGATGCGCGCCTGGAGTTGGCCTGCGTTGGGAAGTGCGTAGTTCACTCGCAGGGGCATCGGCGCACCTCCAGCGTGGGTGCGTTGGATGAGCTTCCAACTCACGGTTCCGCGGGGATTGACCTGGACCCGCAGGTCAGCCTCTGCTCGCGCTGGCGTCGCGAGAGTGAGCGTGCTCGTCGCGGCGGCTAGCAGGGCCAAGAGCCACACCTTAGCGCGGTAGCGGAAGCCCCATCCCTGGGTATGGGCGTGCATGATTGTTCTCCCACGATTGTTCGACTCGCACCCTACGCACTCACAGTGCCACGGACAGACCGGGCGCGCTAGGGATGGCGCTTACACCGAGTAGCTCGCGACGCCATCTCATCCGCCAGCGTTGGGAGAGGTTTGCGTGTCTCGGGGTTCACGGTACGGCATCAGGAAAATTCCCCAAAGGGACGGCTGTGTGGGGCCCGTACCGGTCTGCGTGGTGGCCGCGTCGCGGAAGCTGCCGAAGAGCCGGTCCCACACGATGGCGGCGCAGCCGAAGTTGGTGTTGCTCTCCTCCAACACCATGGAGTGGTGATGGATGTGATATCGGTTCGTTGTGAATAGCCAGCCGATCACCCGTGTGTTGAGATCGAGGTTTGCGTGTGCCAGGAAGGCCAGGGTCAACAGCAACAGGTACGACCCACCCACTGCGGCCCCCGCACCGAACAGCAGCTCGACGACGGCGCTCGGTACGGTGAGCACTAGGAGGATCTCCAGCGGGTGGTTAGCGCCTGCGTTGATGGCCGCCAGGTTTTTAAACGCGTGGTGCGATCCATGGCCAGTGATACGCCATACCCACGACCAACGATGCTCCGCCCGGTGCAGTCAGTACCAGATGAACTCGCTCATAAAGAAGGCCAGCAATACCTGCGCGATGATCGGCCATTCGGTGGGCCAGACATCGAGCCCAAGCGTGCTGCGAAGGTGGGCGAGTGCGGGGTTGACCGTCTGCGCGTAGAGCGGCGCGACGATCGCGCCCCCGAATACGTAGGTGGCGATGAACACTGCCCCCAGGGCGCCCTTGTAGCCGATCGGTTGCACCCATTCGGGGCGAGCGGGCCAAAAGTGCTCAAGCAGGGCCAGCAACACCTGCACGCCGAGGGCGACCAGCAGATACACCCACGCTGCGTCTTGGTTGAAGTACCAGAGACTTAAGACACCTACCATCAGGGTGGGTTGAAGGCCGTACTTGATGATTAGCGACATGGCGTGCGAACTCTGCGTGTGTTCGCGGTATCGCTGCAAGGATCAAGCCAGCGTCTACTCGTCCTCGTGCCAGTAAAACACCTCTTCGACGCCCACCTGGAAGAGTCGGGCGATGCGGAACGCGCTCTCCAGCGACGGCGAGTAGCGGCTCTTTTCGATGGCGGCGATGGTCTGGCGCGTCACACCGATCGCCTCGCCCAATTCCGCCTGCGATATCCCGCCGTGCAGTTCGCGAAGCTCTCGTACGCGATTGCGTATCGTCGTGGAACGACTCAAGACGAGTTAGCCGAAGCGATAGAGCACGATACGCACAGCGTACTCGCTGATGCTGGCCAGAACGAGGCTCGCGAAGACCCCGTAGAAGAGCCAATCACCTTGATAGGTGAACAGGTACAGGCTGAGCGCTGCTAGCACGCCGAGAGACAGCAAGGCGCCAGAGGCGCTCGCTGCGCGGCGGGCGATCAGTCGATCACGCTCGTCTTCGCCCGCGTTCGCATCTCGAACGGAGCTGAGCGCGGCAAGGATGTGCCCTACTACGGCCAAGAGTACGAGGATGACCGTGAAGGCGAT
Source organism: Pseudomonadota bacterium (assembly GCA_039193195.1). Lineage (NCBI taxonomy): Bacteria > Pseudomonadati > Pseudomonadota > Pseudomonadota bacterium. The sequence continues at coordinate 46,762 of JBCCWS010000020.1, read as the reverse complement.
AAGCACGGGCAGCACGGGGGGGACCAGCATCCCCGCGGCGCGCGACCCCATGACCACGAAGTAGATGTAGAACGCGGCGCCGGCCAACAGGCTCAGCACCATCACCCAGGAGGATTTCTCATGGAATCCCATTCAGAGACCTAATGTTAGAAATTTTTAACATTTCCAGTGTCGCGCGGCTATGGGGGAATGTCAAATATCTTTTACATCCCTTGCTAGCTACCTGGGAGGCGAAAGGTCCGCAGTTTGCGGAACTGGAAGCGCTCGTCCGGACGTAGGTAGGTAATGCTCCGGCAGGGGAACTTGCCGACGGGCGCTTGGCCGCGAAGCTGCGCGTAGAGCGCTTCATCGGCCTGCGGCGATGAGAGCCCTTCGGCAATGCTCATGTGGGGAACGAAGCCGTCCGTGTGCGGCTGGGAGAGGTCGAACAACCCCGTCTCGTGCAGTGCGCGCCGTAGCGCCATTACTCTACGTGCCGGTTGAACCTCCAACCACAGCACCGGATCGGGCAGGAAGTTGCGCAGCGGTCCGTAGCGGATCTCGAATTGGTGCTGCAAGCGCAAGATGGTGGTGATCTGGGCGAAGGCCTGGCGTGTAGGTTCCTGACGAAACGGTTGGGTGACCGTGATGTGAGTGTCGACGTAGCCTTGGCTGACCGGATCGTAACGGGCTCGCCAACGGTCGACTACGGCACGAACGCGGGCCGGTGGCCTAATCACCAGCGTGCCGTAGCGATAGGCGCGCTGCCAAGCGGGCCATCGAGTGGTATCGACCGAGAACTCGCCGGTGCCAACTATCGTCGGGGTGGTCTGCGCCCTTGGGCGCGGAGGTGCTTGCCTGTCTCCATCTCGCGACATGCGTGCGCTTCCCGGTGAACGCTGTCGCCCGCACGCTAAGCCCGCGCGATAGGTTCAACTCGCTAAATGGCCTAGGCGCACTGTACCGCAGACGCAGATCGCGAGGTCAGGACTCGTACCAGTTGTTGTCGGGATCACCGGGGTAGACGCCGAGGTAGGGCCCGTCGCTTTGATAGCCCATCAAGCGACGAACTCGCTCTGGTAGGGCGTCTGCAATTTCGCGAGGCACGCTCAGGTACTGGTTTTCCTCTTGCCGTAGCCACCCCAGGCTGTAGGTATTGACCAGGCCGGTGCGCGCAGATGAGGTGGTGTTGGCGCCGCCGCCGTGCCAGGTCGTGCCGAGGTAGAACAACGCCGAGCCGCGCGGCATCTCCGCCTGGGCAATATGCTCTTCCCTGATATCACTCCGCTGGTTCGGCGCGTGCTCAGCGAGCACCATGCGCGTCGCGCCGTTCTCCCGCGTGAAGTCGCCGAGGGCCCACATCACCGAAAGCTGCAACTCGACGCCAGGCAATGCGATGGGGTAGAGATCGTCTACATCGCGATGCAGCTGCTGATGCCGTTCGCCCGGCAGCACCTTGATCGCAGTGGTGCTACCGATCCGGTAGCTATTGGCATGGGGCAGCAGGATCGCGTCGGCCACCTCGAGCACCAAGGGGTGGGCTATCAGGGTTGGCGATGAGGGCGACACCTTCAAGATGGCACCTGCCCGCAGCGTGCGGTAGCCGTTGAAGTCGTTGGCGAATCTCGCACCGAAGTCGGCCAAGGGTGGCTCTAGCTCGGCGAGCACGGCCTTGGGCACGCTCGCCGGCACCACGTCGCGAACGATCACCCCGCCTTGCGTGCGCAGCGAGCTGATGATCGAGTCCGTAGGGGAAGTTGATGCGAGGCTGGGAATTCGCGCGCGGTCATGGTCGGGCATCAGCGGCTCCCGAAATCACCGGTCGACCTACGATGCGTCAGCTAGCGCTGGGCACGAGGTGCGCAGCTGAGCGTACATCGTGGCGTAGATCAGCAGCGCTAAGATCGACGCCGCGGCACAGAAGATAAACACTCCGTGGTAGCCGTATCCGCCCGCGAGCACGGATGCCGCGATGTTCGGCCCAATGATTTGACCGAGGCCCTGAGCGCCGGGCATCAGGGCGGAGTAGCGACCATCCGGGTCAACGTTGGCGACCGTCGCCATTTGATAGACGTCGATGAACACCCAGAGAAAGTTGAAGCTAAACAAGCTGATCACGATGTTCACGTTATCAATGCCGTTGGCGAGCATCGCCACGATGACCGCTTGCAGCACTAGGGTCACCATCAGCGGGCGCGCCAGGCCGAAGCGATTACTAATCAGGGTGGCGAAGAGGCATCCGAGGATAGAAAAGAAGGAGGTGATGACGAGCGCCCGCGCCACCCAATCTGGGTCGGCGGCAGAGTCTGCGCTCGCCAGTTCGATGTAGGTCCAGTAAGCGCCGATGTTCACGTAGGTGACACCGATGGCTGCCAGCACCATCCACGGCAGGTAGCGTGGGACGGTTGGCGCCACGGTGGCTTCGCGCGCGGTGTCCACCGCTGGGGCCTGTCGTCCCGCGGGAAACCAGCCGAGGAACGGCAGCGTGAGCAGGTAAGTCACGATGAACACAAGGTAGATGCCCGTCATCGAGAGCATTGGCAGCACGGCGAGTTCGAGCGCCTGAGAAAAGGCGAAGGCGAATAGGGCGAAGTTGAAGGCTCGGGCTGGTCGTGAGGTCGCCCCCAGGTTGGCGACAGCAACGGCCGTGTAGATGCCGCTGCCGATGCCCGACAGGAAGCGAAGCCACAGCACCTGCTCGTACGCCGTGATGGTGATGCATAGGCCGTTCGCCGCTACGGACAGGGCAATGCCGAGCAGAGTGAGGCCGCGGCGAGAGCAGCGTGCGATTAGCATGGAGGTGAGCACTGCGCCCACGGACAGACCGCCGAGATCGGCCCCGGCGACGCGGCCAACCTGCACTTCGCTGAATCCAAGCTGGTTTACCCAAGCTGAGCTGATGACCGGAATGCCCACCAGCACGCCGTAGCCAACCAGCACCATGTAGAGCGAGACAGCCATGGCGCGCCAGCTATCGAAGGGATTTTGCGACGCGTTGCTCATGCGGTCCTTGGCCTTGCTTGGAGTACGTTCAGTACGCGGCGGGCGGCGTCGCGCTGCGATGAACGGGAGAGTAGAAGGGTTTGCTTGTTATCGTGCAGGGCTCCCACGCCACGCGCCAGGCCAGCTCTCGCTGATAGTCGATCTTTGCCCATACGTCGCTGGGGAGGGCGCCGTCGGAGAGCGCGAGCTCCGCCAATGCCAAGTTTGCCTTCAGTACCGGTGACCAAGTGCTACAGCGAACCACCCCTATCTCACGGCCCTTCCGGCGTTTGTACAGAAAGGCATCGCCCACCGCTTTGTTGCCCCCCACGATCAGCTTGCACAGGCGGCGCCGTGCGGGCTGAGCGCGTTCCTCGGCGAGGGCGGCGCGGCCCGTAAAAGGCCCTTTGCTGAGATCCACGGCCCACCCGAGCCCGAGCTCCTCAGGCGAGCGTTGGTGCTCTGGCATCAGGGCTGTCTCGGCCGTGATGAAGTCGAAGCCTGGCATGATGAATCCTGCCTCGATGCGCGCCATCTCCATCGCATCCAGGCCGATGGGCACAACATCTAGGCAAGCGCGTTGTGCCATCAGGGAATGCCACAAGGCGTCGCCGTGCGCGGGATGCACCCAGACCTCGTAGCCGAGGTCGCCCGTAAATCCCGTTCGTGACACCAGCGCGGGAGTCCCTGCGAAGGATGTCTGAACGCTGCGGAAGGGCTTGAGCTGCTCCAGTTCGCCAAAACCAGCTGCCGCGAGCACCGTGTGCGAGGTGGGCCCTTGCACCGCCAGCGCTGCGATCTCGTGCGTCTCGCACGCGATGTCGACATCGAAGCCGAGCGCACTCGTTAGCAACCAGTCGAGCTGGTGATGCTGCGCGCAGAGACGGAACTCGTGTTCGCTCAGGCGGAAGATCGTGCCGTCATCGATCACCTTTCCTTCGTCGTCGCACCAGAGCGCGTAGGTGACGCGACCGATCTGAAGCTGGCTCACGTCTCGCGTCACCAGGCGATTGAGGAATCGCAACGCGTCCTGCCCCGCGATGCGGTACTTCTCCATCGGGGTGAGATCCATCACGGAGCAGCCGCTGCGAATGGCGTAGTACTCGCGCGCGAGGTTGTCGATCACCTTGGCTACCTTGTAGCCGTTCCAAGCGGTCCAGTGCTCTCGCGTGGATAGCGCCTCGTAGAAGTGTAGGAATGGCGTGGCGTCAAGGGCTCGGCGGAAGTGCGTATGATCGAGGGTGGTGCTCATGGGGCGTCCTTCGCGGCGAGGATCGCCGCGGCTGCGTTGCGACCGGGTCTGCCGCTCACATCACCGCCTGGGTGGCAACCGGCGCTACACAAGTACACGCCGCGCACCGGAGCGGCGTACCGCGCAGCGCCGTAGAGTGGGCGCAGCATCAGCGACTGGTGCATCGATAGTTCACCGTGGTGCCAGTGGCCTTGGACGGCACCGAACTGAGCTTCCAGGTCTGTCGGTGTCATGAGATCGCTGCACACGACCCGGCTGCGCAGCGCGCGATCGTACTCACCGAGCGTGTCCAGTGCGCTGTCGAGTACGCTTTGACGAAATGCATCGGTGTCACCCTGCGTTTGGTAGGGCACAAAAGAGATGTTCATGGACATCACGTGCTTGCCCTCGGGGGCGAGGCTCGCGTTGGCGAGGGAGGGCATCGTGATCTCGAGCACGGGCGCGGGACTGTGTCGTCCGTACTTGCTCGGATTGAAGGCCTTCTCCACGTAGTCTGCCGAGGGGGCAACCAGCATGCGCCCGCCGAGGGTCTCCGGGGTGAGCCCTGGAAAGGCGGGAAGCGAGTTCAGGCCGAGATGCAGCTTCGCGACCACCCCCCTGCCGCGGATCTGCGTGATGCGGCGGGCGAATGCGGCGTCGAGGGAGGGCAGCCCGAGCAACTCTTCGAAGGTCGCGCGCGGGTCCACGCCCGAAATTACCGTGCTGGCGCGGATGCGCTCACCATCGCTCAAGATGACGCCCGTGGCCCGCGAATCCTCGATGGAGATCGCACGCACCTTGGTGTCGTAGCGCAGCTCACCGCCCGCCGCCCGTAGCGCGTTTGCCAAGGCGGTGCCGATGCTACGGTCGGCATCGGCGGCGATCGCCGGGAAGCGATCGTGTGCATTCGCTAGGCGATGAAGCCAGGTGAGCACGGTGCCAGGTGTGCGCGGACCCATCGCTGACCCCTGCAGTGCCTCCAGCGCCATCAATCCCTTAATCCGCTCATCAGCAAAGTGCTCATCGAGCAGGTCGTAGATGTTCATGCCTGCCACGCGCAGCAATTCCTGCAGCTTCTCCCGCCCAAGCCCGAAGCGAAGCCTCAGGGCAAGTGAGGAGAGGCCACGAAGCTCACCCATGCCGAGGTGCTTGAGTCGTGGCGGCGCGCTATCGAATAGGGGTGCCAAGCAATCGGCGAACTCTGCAAACCCCGCGCGCAGGGCCCGGTAGGCAGCTTGGTCGCCCCGCGTTGCGCCAGCACCCGATAGATCGGTGCCGAGGGCACTAAGCGTTTGACCCTCGGGGTCGAGCACCGTCGTCGGGGCGGGCGCGCCAGCCCTGTAGCCGTGCTGTTCGAGATCGAGGTCCTTCACCAACCGGTCATCGAGGGGATACTGCGCGTGGGCGATGGGCGCGCTATAGCCTTCGCCGAAGGCGCGGTACGACGCCATGCCGCCCGGCATCGCTGCGGCCTCCAGGCAGGTAACCCGTCGGCCGGCGCGCGCCAGGTAGGTGGCACAGACAAGCGCGTTGTGACCGGCGCCGATCACTACGGTGGTCGAGGGCTCAGTCATCCGGAAACTCGCTAGGCGTGATATCAGTGCGACGCAGGTCGGCGAGAATCTCGCGCGCTGCGTTGCAGCCCGGTGCGCCCATCACGCCACCGCCCGGGTGCGAGGACGAGCCGGCGAGGTACATGCCCTTCAGCGGACCTCGGTATTGGGCGGCACCCGGGAAGGGCCGGTTGAACAGCAGCTGGTCGAAGGTGAGTTCGCCGTGGAAGATGTTGCCCTCGAGCAGGCCCACCTCCGCTTCTAGTTCGCGCGGCGTGCGCACCTCTGCGTGGGCGATGAGGGACTTGAAGTCGGGACTGTAGTCGGCGATCTGGTCGATTACCGTGTTGCCGAAGGCGGTGCGTTTCTCGTCGGTCCAGCCGCCCTCTACGTCGGCGGGGCAGTACTGCACGAACACGCTCATCATGTGCTTGCCCGGCGGCGCGATCGTGGGGTCGTACTGGGAGGGGATCAGCGTGTCCGTGTAGGGGTCGGCGGACCAGCGCTTCTCCTTCCAATCATCGTAGGCCAGTTCCAGGCGCTCCAAGGTGTCCGTGAAGTGCATGTGGCCGAGCGTTAGCGGTGACCCTTCGGGCAGGGCGCGGAAGGTGGGAAGGCCCTCTAAGGCAATGTTCAGCTTTCCTGACGAGCCGCGGGTCTTGAAGCGCTCAGCGCGGGACAGCAGGGTGGGCGGTACGTCGTCCGCTTCGAGCAATCGCGTGAACGTCGTCTTGGCGTTGAGGCTGGAAACCACCACGGGTGCGTCGATTTCCTCGCCTGAGCCGAGCACTACGCCGGTCGTGCGCCCGCCGCGCGACTTGATCTTCTCCACCGCCGCATCACAGCGCAGCTTGCCGCCGTAGCCCTCGAAGGCGCTCGCGAGGGCCTTGGCCACGGCGCCCATGCCGCCGCGCGCGAAGCCCCAGGCGCCGACGTTGCCGTCCACATCCCCCATGGCGTGGTGGAGCAGCACGTAGGCGGTGCCGGGCGAGTAGACGCCGAGCCCGGTGCCGATGATGCTGCCGCCTGAATAGTGGGCGAGGATGGTCTCGTTCTCGAAGTAGTTTTCGAGATATTCCGCGATCGACATCGTGAAGAAGCGAATGAATTCATACAGCTGGGCCTCGCTCAGGGCCCAGAACTTCTTCAATAGGTAGGCGAATTCGAAGGCGTCGCGGGGCGCTAGGGATGTGGGGTCGGGGGGCGTGCGCAGGAGCATGCCGCGGATCAGGCGGCACCAGCGCAGGACGTCCGCATCGAAGCGCACGGCCGCGTCCGCATCGCGCGGGCTGTGTCGGCGCAGCTCTCGGCGGCGAATCGCCGGGTGTTGGTAGCTGCCGAAGTAGTCACCGTCTCGCTTGAAGGTCATGCTGCTCACCAGCGGGATGACCTTCAGGCCGTGGCGGCCGAGATCGAGGGCAGCGTATATCTCCGGGCGGAACAGGCTGCAGACGTAGGAGCAGTTCGAGTACGTCCACCCCTCATGGAGCTCGCGACTCACGGTGGCGCCGCCAGAGTATGGGTTGCGTTCCAACACCAGTACGTCCAGGCCGCTTTTCGCGAGAAATGCCGCGGTCGTCAGGCCGTTGTGCCCGGCGCCGATCACGATAGCGTCAAATCGTGGCACTAGGATCCTCGTTACTCGAACATCGACGCCCTCGACGTTAATCAAAGTGCTCCGCGCGATCGTTTACGCGTATAGGCGCGGTGTTCGCTGGCGCCGAGGGGAAGTACGTTCGATGCTGGCGCCAGCGCCACCTGCCCACGGCTTTCACTGGTCTAAGCGAGGCCTACCGTGTCCAAGGGACCAAGCAGCACAGACTTACGCCCCCAAGAGCGCTCCGATCGGGCGTTGGGCATGGGATCGGACATCACGCGCCGAGACTTCATCAACGGATTCGGCGCGATGGCGGGAGCCATGATCGTGCCCGGGGCAGCCCTCGGGGCGGACCGAGCCCCGTTCGCCGCCGCCCAGCCCGCGCTCGGGCGGCCTCCCGAGCGTATGGGCATGCGCGGCAACCATGATGGCGCCTTCGAAGTGGCCCACGCCTTGGCCCGTGGTGGGCGCACGGACTTTGGGCCGGTGCTCGATTCAGGGGAGAAGTATGATCTCGTGGTCGTTGGCGCCGGCCTGAGCGGCCTCACTGCCGCCTACCTCTTCCATCAGAAGCAACCGGACGCGCGCATCCTGCTCCTAGATAACCACGACGACTTCGGCGGCCACGCCAAGCGCAACGAATTCGAGGTGGGGGGGCAGCGCCTGATTGGCTACGGAGGCACCCAAACCTTCGAGGCGCCGGCCGGCTACCCGCGGGCCGTAAGGCGCCTACTGCGTGACTTAGGAGTCGATCTTAAGAGGCTCGGGCAGGCCTACGATCAGGATTTCTATCGCCGCCACAAGCTGGCGGGCGCGGTCCTTTTCGCCCAGGATCAGTGGGGCGAACGACGCCTCGTCCCCTACGACCTAGGCGGGTTTTGGAGTTGGCTACCGCTGGCGCCGGGAGTCCCAGCGCATGAGGCCGTGGCGGCGATGCCGATGTCCCCGAAGGCCAAAGCGCAGATGCTGCGCGTGTTGACCGATCGCACCGATCGCTTCGAGTCCTGGTCCCGACAGGAGCGCGAGGAATACTTGTATACGCTGACCTACGCCGAGTTTCTGCGCCGTCACCTGGACGTGACCGAGCCGGAAGTGTTTCGCGCCTTGGCGGGCTTGAGTACGGACGCCACCGTCGATATCGACCAATGCGCTGCCGGCGACGTGTTTCTCTACGGTACCCTGCCCGGCGGAGCCGTCACTGGCGTCGACGTCGACTTCGCCTTCGAAGACGACCCCTACATTCACCACTTTCCAGATGGACTGGCGAGCGTTGCCCGCTTGATAGTGCGCCGCCTGATCCCCAGTGTCGCGCCGGGCGACACGATGGAGGACATCGTCACCGCGTCCTTCGATTACGGCAAGTTGGACCTCGAGGACCAACAGGTGCGGGTGCGCCTGAACAGCACCGCGGTGAACGTGACGCATACGCCGGGCGATGGGCCCGGTCAAAAAGAGGTGGCGGTCACCTACGTCGCCAACGGCCAGGCGCAGCGTGTCCACGGCGATCGCTGCATCCTCGCCTGCAACAACGCCATCATCCCCGCCCTATGCCCGCAGCTGCCTGCGCCTCAGCGGGCAGCCCTGCAGAGCCGCATACGCGCGCCGATCATCTACACCAATGTAGCGCTGACCAACTGGCGCGCCTTCGAGAAGCTCGGCGTGGGCTGCGTGGCAATGCCAGGTGGCTACTTCGTCAACGCCATGGTCGATTTTCCCGTGAGCATCGGCGATTACAAGTTCTCACCCGCACCGGACTCGCCGGTGGTGGTGCATATGGAGCGGTTTCTGTTTTACCCGGACCCACACCTCACGCCGCCTGAGCTCTACAGTCTCGGTCGACACGAATTGATGACGACGCCATTCTCGACCATCGAGCGCAATGCTCGCGCGCAGCTGACGGAATTGCTAGGTCCAGGTGGCTTTGACCCAGCGAAGGACATCGCAGGCATCACGGTGAATCGCTGGGCCCACGGCTACGCCTATTCCTACGATTGGCGCAACGATGAGTTCTACGACGACTGGAACGACGAACGATTCCCCCACGTCGCCGGTCGCAGACCCTTCGGCCAGATCGCCATCGCCAACTCAGATGCGGGGGCGAGCGCGCTCTTCCCGCAAGCGGCCATGCAGGCCCATCGCGCCGTGCAAGAGCTCACCTGATTTGTCCCAACCAGGGAAACGAGACATGGATATAGCAGACGACAACTGGCGCACCGCTGCGGACGCGCTTTCCATCGAGGCTCGCGCCTTCATCGACGGCGATTATCGCCCATCGATGTCCGGGGAGATCCGCATGCTGACTCGGCCGGCCGACGGCACTCCGCTGGCGGATGTGGCCGAATGCTCGATCCAGGATGTCGATCAAGCGGTCAAGGTCGCGCGCAAGACCTTCGAAAGCGGCGTGTGGTCGCGCAAAGCGCCAGGGGATCGCAAGGCCATCATGGTGCGCTGGTCAGAGCTCATGCAGGCGCATGCTAGCGAACTCGCGTTGCTTGAGACTCTCGACGCGGGCAAGCCGATCGGTGACACCACGGGCGATGATGTTCCCTCGGCGATTCGCACGATTCGCTGGAGCGGCGAAGTCATCGACAAGCTGTACGATGAGATCTCCCCCTCTCCAGCTAGCACCCTGGCTCTGGTGCAACGCTTACCGCTCGGCGTGGTGGCGGCGGTAGTGCCCTTCAACTTCCCCATCTCCACCACCGCGTGGAAGCTAGGGCCGGCCCTCGCCACGGGCAACTCGGTGATCGTCAAACCGTCGGAGAATACGCCGCTCACGGCCATTCGCATCGCGGGTCTCGCGGCCGAAGCGGGGCTGCCGCCGGGGGTGTTGCAGGTACTGCCCGGCGACGGCCCGACCATCGGCGGCCATCTCGCGCGCCATCCGGATGTGGACGGGGTGACCTTCACGGGCTCGACCGCGGTCGGCAAGCGCATCATGCAGGACGCCGCGCAGTCGAACTTGAAGCGCGTGTTCCTCGAGCTCGGCGGTAAGAGTCCGAACATCGTGTTTGGCGACGCTAACCTCGACAAGGCCGCCGCTGGCGCGGCCCTGGCCGTGTTCTACAACGGCGGCCAGACCTGCACGGCAGGCACGCGACTGTTTGTAGAGAACTCCGCCCACGACGCCTTTGTCGAGAAGGTGCTCGCGCACTGTCAGGACTGGCATCCGGGAGATCCCCTCGATCCCGATACAACGATGGGACCGCTCATTAGCGAGAAGCAGTTTGAGACCGTATCCAGCTACGTCTCCGTCGGCCGGCAAGAGGGCGCGTCGCTTGTGGCAGGAGGCAACCAGACCCACCTCGACTCCGGCGGCTATTACCATGAGCCGACGGTCTTCACCGGGGTGCGCAACGACATGCGTATCGCCCGCGAGGAGATCTTCGGGCCGGTCCTGTCTGTGATCGGCTTTGACTCGGCCGACGAGGCTATCGCCTTGGCTAACGATTCCATCTACGGGCTCGCGGGTGCGGTGTGGACCCAGAACATCAACACCGCACACAAAGTGGCGAATGCTCTGCGCGTGGGCACCATGACCGTGAACAACTACTTCGGCGGTGACATCACGGTGCCCTTCGGTGGCTTCAAACAGAGTGGCAACGGACGCGATAAGTCTATCCATGCCTTCGACGACTACACGGAGTTGAAGACGACCTGGTTCGAGTTCGACGACTAGTAGTGTGCTGTCCCAGAAATTCGTTGAGAAATACGCGGGTACTTTTCGCCCCTGAGTACGTTGCTCCTCCTCCCGTGGGGCCTGCCACGCTCGTCCTCGCGCCGCACCCAGGAACGAAAAGCCCCGTGCATGTTTTTCAACGAACTTCTGGGACAGCACACTAGTCGGTAAGGGAGAGGGGACGTGAAGCGTCAGGTAACGCGCCGTGATTTTCTGAACGGGATCGCCGTAGGCGTCGGCGCCTCCATGGTGCCGGAAGGTCTCGCGAGAGCGATGGACCCGCACCTTGCCTTTTCAGAAGACTACCCGCCTGCGAAGGTGGGGCTGCGCGGCTCCCATGAAGGCTCCTACGAGGTGGCCCACTCGCTGCGCGATGGCGGAGCCCTACCGCCGGCAGAGGATACGGGTGAGCTCTACGATCTGGCCGTGGTCGGGGGTGGGATAAGTGGCCTATCCGCCGCCTACTTCTACCGCCAGGCGGCGGGCAGCGGATCGAAGATCCTGGTACTGGATAATCACGATGACTTCGGGGGCCACGCGAAGCGCAACGAATTCACGGTCGGTGATAAGCAGCTGATCGGCTACGGTGGCACCATGCTCATCGAGGCGCCCGGGGGCTACCCGGCGGTTGCTAAGCGCCTCCTGCGCGAGCTGGGCATCGACACGGATCGCTTCAAGCAGGCATATCATCACGATCTCTTCGATGACCTCGGCCTGGCCTCCGCCACGTTCTTCAATCGCGAGCGTTTCGGCCGTGATCACCTCGCGGTGGGATCGCTCGCGGATGCGAAGGTGGTGGCAGGGGCGCCTTTGAGCGACGGAGCCAAGGCGCAGCTTGTACGCCTGTTCGCCAATGAGCGTCACTACCTCGACGAGGAGTTGGGCCGCGACGCCCAGCTTGCCTACCTGACGGAAGTCAGCTACGAGACTTACCTCAGGGAGCGCGCCCAGATCGGTGCTGAGGCCCTCGCCGCGATCAAGGACATCAGCCGCGGCGTGTGGGCGATCGGCATCGATGCGTTTCCGGCGCGGGCCGCGATGGTGAGCGGATACCCAGGATTCGGCGAACTGGACCTCGGCCTCTACTCGGATTCAGCCGAGGCGGAGGAAGACCCTCATCCCTACATCTATCACTTCCCCGACGGCAACGCGACGATCGCCCGCATGCTCGTGCGCGAGATGATTCCTAAGGTTGCACCGGGGCGCACGATGGATGACATCGTCCTTGCGAAGTTTAACTACGGCGCCCTCGATCGGGCCGCCAACAAGGTGCGTATTCGCTTGAACAGCACGGTCGTGCGCGTCCGACACATCGATGACGATCTCGACAATGCCGTGCGCGTTACCTATGTGGTCGGTGGCAAGGCGCGCACGGTAACGGCGCGCCAAGTAGTGCTCGCCTGCTATCACGGCATCGTGCCACGCCTGTGCCCGCAGATGCCCAATCCCCAGCGCGAGCTCCTCGGTCAAGCGGTCCGAGCGCCCTTGGTGTACACGAACGTGGTGGTGCGCAACTGGCAGTCCATCGCCAATCTCGGCTTTCACCGCGCCCTGTGCTCGGGCAGCTTCTTCCACAATGTGATGTTGGACTGGCCCGTCTCGATCGGCGGCTACGACTACCCCGTCAGCCCCGAAGAGCCCATGGTATTGCACCTCAATCACGTGCCCGGGGAGGCTGGGCTCAGCGCAAGGGAGCAGTTTCGCGCCGGCCAGCGCTCCCTCCTGTCGACACCCTTCGGCACCTTCGAAGATCACGTGCGCGATCAGCTGACGCGCATGCTCGCTCCAGGGGGCTTCCAGGCTGACCGTGACATCGCCGCTATCACCGTGAACCGCTGGCCCCACGGCTACGCCTACGCTCACGACCCGAAGACCGATCGCATTGCCTTCGAGCCGGACCTGTGGTCGCCGGAGGAGCGTTACTGGGAGCGCAATCGCGATGCCTTTGGCAACATCGCCATCGCGGCTAGCGACGCGGCCTCCAACGCGATGTCGGAAGCGGCAATCGAGCAGGCCTACCGAGCCGTCAGTGACCTGACGAGCTAGCTAGTTAGCTGGCTCTGGATTAGCGAACCACTTCCAAGTGGCCTTGCCGTCCGCCTTGGCCTTGTAGAGCGCTTGGTCGCTTTCGTACAGCACGGCGTCGACGGAGCGTGCCCCCGGCGGCACCATCGCGAGCCCGACGCTAGCGCCGATACGTACTTGCGTGCCCTGCACGTTGATCGGCTTGGCCATCTCCGCCACGAGTCGGGCTGCCATGGCTTCTAGATCTTTCGGAGCCTTCGCATCGGCTACCAGAACGACGAACTCGTCTCCGCCGAGGCGCGCGGCAAAGTCGCCGCGCCGTCCCACGTTGTTCAGCAGCGTGGTGACATGACGCAGCACATCGTCTCCGGCGCTATGGCCGAGTTCGTCGTTGACTGCCTTAAAGCCGTCGAGGTCGATGTGTAAGAGCCCAGTGTGCTGTTCTTTGCGCCTGCTTCGGGCGAGGGCGGCCGTGGCCTGCTCGTAGAAGTAGCGGCGGTTGGGCAAGCCCGTGAGATCATCGTGACTTGCCTTAAAGGTGACGTCCTCAAGCTCGAGTGTCCGCCTACCGATCTCTCGCACTAGTGGACGGAAGATCACCAGCACCTCAACCACCAGGCCGAGAAGCGTAATGGCGTAGATGATGGTCTCAACCCGGTCCAGTACATCGATGCGGTGCTCAGCTTCACGCTGGTACTGGAGAACGACCTCGTTGAGTCCGCCCAGCAGGGGGCCTTTGGCTGTCTCGGCAAGGCGAGAGGCGCTTCGGGATCGCGCGGCGTCGGGCGCTGCGGCGAGCAAGTCACGCACGTCTGCGGCGAAGGTGCGCACGGCGTCGTCCACCGGGTAATCGCCCTCGAAGTAGAGTGCTCGCAGGGGCCGAGACATCTCGGAGCGGCCCCCGCTGGCGTCGAGGATCGCCAGGTGTGAGGTGCTAAAGACCTCCAAGTCCTGCTCGACTCCTGCGCGTATCTTACGCTTCGCGCCGTGGCTTTCGGCCTGTATCAGCTGGATGACTTGCAGGGAGATGCGCTGGGAAAGCATGCGCTGGCGGCCGCTGATGTTGATCAGACCGGCGCTGTCGCTCTGTTCGCAGATCATCGCTTGCGCCGTGAAGAACGTACCGGTGGCTGCGGCAGCGATTAGCAGGAGGGCGAGGGTGTAGCTGCGAATGATACGCCGCTGGATGAGGCGAGCTTCGCTGCTCGCCGCGATGTCTCCCGTGCCCTCTCGAGGGGATTCGCCCTTATCCATCGGAGGTGATCATGGCGTCGGCGCGGGCGCTGCCCTCGCCAGTCAGCAGAGCAGGGACGGCGCTTGCGGGCACGGGGCGGGCAAAGTAGTAGCCCTGGGCGCGCTCGCATCCCATGTCGCGCAGGAGCGTGAGCTCGGCCTCCTCTTCGATCCCCTCGGCGATCGCGTCGATGCCAAGCTCGTTACTAAGGGCGACGACGGAGCTGACAATCTTGTGGTTGGTCGCCCCCGGAGCGACGCCGCTCACCAGGGAGCGATCGATCTTCAGGGCATCCACCGGTAGGCGGTAGAGGTAACTCAAGGACGAGTACCCCGTGCCGAAGTCATCGATGGAAATCGTGATCCCGCGCTCGCGCAAGCGCAGGAGCGTGTCACGGGTGTGCTCGATGTCTTTGACCAAGCCGCTCTCGGTTAACTCGACGCCAAGGGCCGTGGGGGGAAGCCGGAAGGCCCGGAGGGATTCGTCGATGTAGGTCACGAGGTCGCTGCGCGATACATCGTGATTGGAGAGGTTCACCGCAACCCGCGGGAAGCTCACATCGGGGTGTTGGTGACGCCAGTGGGCGATGGTGCGGCAGGCGCTTCGGATCACCCACCGGTCGAGGGCCACGATCAGTCCGGTCTCCTCCGCCAGCGTCACGAACTCCATCGGGCTGATGGAGCCGAGGGTGGGGTGCTGCCACCGGCATAGGGCCTCGAAGCTGGTGACGGACCCGTTGTTGAGGTCGACGATCGGCTGGAAGTGAAGGGTGAGATTCTCGCTGCGCAGCGCATCGCGCAGGTCCTCCTCCAGTCGCTGGCGACGCATGGCGCGGTCGCGCATGCTGGCATCGAACTCCGCGTAGCGTCCCCGACCATCGCCCTTGGCCTGGTAGAGGGCGATATCGGCATCGCGCAGCATCTCCGAGGCTTCCTCGTACAGCTCGTCGCCGTGTACGAGGCCGATGCTCGTGCCGACGCGCACCTCTTGCCCACCGGCGGTCACGGGGTTGTTGAGCGCCGTAAATACGCGGTCCGCCACCTGCAGTGCTTGCTCGCGAGTGGGCAAATCCTCGAGCAGCAGCACGAATTCATCGCCACCGAGGCGGGCGGCGAGGTCCGTCTCGCGGGACAGAACAGACAGGCGCCTGGCGACCTCGATCAATACCTCATCACCGATAAGGTGCCCTAGGCTGTCGTTGATGACCTTGAAGCCGTCGAGGTCGAGGAACAGCACAGCGAAGCGTCGCTCGGGGGTTCTGCGCAAGCGCGAGATGGCCAGGTTGGCGCGAGTGATCAGTTGGCTGCGGTTAGCGAGGCCCGTAAGTGAGTCGTGGGTGGCGTGGTGGATGAGGCGAGCCTCGGCGCGGCGCCGATCGCCCACATCCTGCAGGGCGGAGACTGCGAAGATTACGTGGCCTTCGTCGCCGTAGATCGGCGAGCTCCAAAGCTCCACGGCCAAGTCTTCGCCGTCGCGCTCTAGCTCGATGCAATCAACGTGCGCGGGCTCGCCGGCAAGGGCGGGGCCGATGGTGGCGCCTTCTACTCTCTGTAGCACCTCTTTCGCGTGGTCTGCAAGGTCAGCCTCGGCCCAGGGGCGGCCGCTGTCCATTGGCGGCAGGCCCAGCAGCTCCGAGGCGGCGGCATTGACGAAGACGAGGCGGCTGTCCGCATCGTGCAGCATCGCGCCAACGGGCAACATCTCCAAGGTCTCGCGCAGCTGATGCTCTGAGTTGGCGAGGGCGGCGTTCAGGTGTTCGAACTGGGAGAAGGTATCGCGCAGGCGTGCGGTCATCTGCTCCAGGGCAAGGTGCAGCTGGGCGACTTCGTGGCTGCCGGCGCGGCCTGGGTCGCCTAGGTCGATGTCCTGGCTGGCGATCGCACCGGAGGCGACCTGACGTGCCGCTTCGCTCAGGCGCGCGAGGGGGCCGACCACGCGCCGAGATACCAGGGTGCCCGCGAGCAGGGCCGTGAGTACCGCGCCCAACGCGAGGGCGACCGAGAGGCGCCAGCTGGCGCGAATCGGGCCGAGGTAGACTGCCTCCGGCACGCTGGTGATCACACGCCAGTCGAGGCCGTTGCCGTCGCGAAACGGGGCGACTTGAACGAGGTGGGTTTCTCCCTCGACGTCCAGGCGTCGGGTGGTCGCTTCGGCCATGCCGTCGACGCTGCCGCCCAACGCGGCGAGGGTTGCCGAGACGAGCGATGCGCCTAGCGCCTGCGAGCTCGCGAGAACGCGGCCTTCGCCATCGCTCACAAACACCGCGCCATCCTGGGCCGCCTCGATCGTGGCGAGAAAGTCGGACAGGGTCTGGAGGGAGATCGCGGCACTGACGACGCCCTCGACGCGGCCTGACTTCCGTTCGATGATCGGGTGGACGGCGCTCAGCAGCAGAGCATCCGTGGCGTAGTTGCGGTAGGGATCGGTCCAAGCGGTGCCGTCGCTGGCAAGTCCAAGCTGAAACCAAGGACGCGAGCGCAGATCGTAGGAGTCGGTGCGCTCCACCGCGCCGAGGGTCGCGTCCTCGCCGAGGGTGCGCGTGGTGAGTCGAGTGGGCGAGGAGGCCTCGGTCAGCTGGGCGACGATGCGGTCGCCGCGGTCGTCACGGCTCGCTGCCGTGACCCATCCATCGAGTCGTCCGACACCGGACACGTAGAGCGCCGGGTCTTGCTGCATGGGGTAGGCCAGGTAGCTTAGGAGCGACTCGCGGGCCTGCGGATCGATCAATCCGCTGGAGATGACGTGGGCCACGTCTTGAGTGATTCGCTCGGGTTTGGCTAGGAACTCATCCAGATAGTGCATGACCTCGCCGGCGACGCTGCGCCACAGGTCGGCGCTCAAGCGATCTACTGAGCGTCTTCCCGCGTCCAGCAATAGACCAGCGACCACCGCCACCGCCACGCTGACGATGGCGACGAAAGGGGCGGTGAGCAGGAGATGGAGAGACGGGCGTGGGCGGACGGATTGCATTCGGGACGTGAATTTTATAACTCGGCGCGAGAATTATCGGCGCCCAAGCCATTTGGGGCAGTGCGTCAGGTCGAAGTTTCGCCCTGTAACGGTGTCTTGTGCAGCGGTTACCATTTAGGCGGTTGTGAGCCAGTCGGCGTTGCTCGGCCTCGGGGTGCGGTAGCGCTGCGCTCGTGGGACGGGTGCAACGGCTGTGACGCCGCAGTCGCGTTTGACTCAACGCGGGTGTGATGCTCACCGTTGTCATTTCGCGAGCGAACTGAGCCTCTTGCTACAGCGGAAGTTAAGGATCCAAGGTCATGCCCACGAGACGCTTCGTACTGAGAACGGACGATGAAGGCCGCGAGGTGCTGGACGTGCCCCTGCGCGGTCAGACGATGTTGCGCCAACCGCTCTATAACAAGGGCACGGCGTTCAGTCCGACCGAACGTCAGCAATTCCATCTAGAGGGCGTGCTGCCGAGCCAGTTCGCCAGCATCGAGTTGCAAGCGCGACGCATCTACGCCTCGATCTGCAACTACGACGAACCGCTTAATCGATACATCTCCCTATCCGCCCTCCAGGACCGAAACGAGCATCTGTTCTATCGCGTCCTCGTCGAACACCTAGCGGAGTTGATGCCCATCGTTTACACGCCAACCGTGGGCCAAGCCACCCAGCGCTACAGTGAGACCTTCCGCCGCGGGCGTGGGATATGGATCACGCCGGATCAGAAGGGTCGTATCGCTGAAGTGTTGCGAGCGGCCGCGCCTTGGGTCGAGGTTGAGCTGATCGTGTGTACCGACAACGAGTCGATTCTCGGCATTGGCGACCAGGGCGCCGGCGGTATCGCCATCTGCGTCGGCAAGCTCTCCCTGTACTGTGCGGGAGCGGGCATTCACCCGGCGCGCACCCTGCCCATTAGCCTCGATGTTGGCACCGACAACGAGGCCTTGCTCGGTGATGATCTCTACCTCGGTTGGCCTCACCCACGCTTGCGCGGTGCTGCCTACGATGAACTCGTGGCCGAGTTCGTGGCCGCCGTGAAGGAGGTCTTCCCCCGCGCCCTCGTGCAGTGGGAGGACTTTCGCCACCGCAATGCCCTCGCCATCCTCGAGCGCTATCGAACAGACCTCCTGTCCTTCAACGATGACATTCAGGGGACGGGCGCGGTGGCGCTCGCGGGCGTTCTATCGGCGCTTCGTATCACCGGCGAAGGCCTTGATCAGCAGCGAATTCTGATCATGGGCGCTGGTGCAGCGGGCTACGGTATCGCCATGCAGCTGAAGGCCGGTTTGGCGGATCTCGGCGTGCGCGGCGAGGACACGACGCGTCGGATCGCCGTGCTGGACAGCCGCGGCCTAGTCGTGATGAACGAGGCGCTGCAAGGCTACAAGCGCGAGCTGGCGTGGACCGCAGATCAGGCGCGCGAGGCGGGCCTCGACGATCCGTCGCACCGGGATCTCCTGCAGGTGGTCAAGCGCTGGAAGCCAACGGTATTGATCGGTGCCTCTGGGGTGCCGAGCGCCTTCGATGAAGCGGTGGTGCGAGCGATGGGCGCTGCCGTCGAGCGGCCGGTCATCATGCCCTTCTCCAACCCCACGGCGAACGCCGAGGCGGTGCCTGGCGACGTTCTGCAGTGGACCGATGGACGAGCCCTGATCGCCACGGGCAGCCCCTTCGCCGATGTGATCTTCGGCGACCGTCGCTACCGCATCGGTCAGGGCAACAACGTGTTCATCTTCCCAGGTCTCGGTATGGGAGCCTTGCTGGCGGGGGCCACACAGGTCACCGACGGCATGATCAGCGCCGCCTCCCAAGCCCTGGCGGACGCGGTGGCGGACGACGAGCTCGCCGAGGGGCTGTTGTTTCCCGCCATCGAGCGCCTGCGCGAGGTATCGGCACAAGTCGCCTCGGCGGTGGTCGCGCGGGCGATGGATGATGGCGTTGCGGCCGATGGCGACCGGGATGCGATCGCCAGGCGCGTCGCGAAGGCCATGTGGTATCCCGAGTACCCCCAATTCAACCCAGTGGCTGTGGACGCCTGCGAGGACTACTGAAATCATGAATCGGCGCGAGGCGCTGCAGGCGATCGCTGCGTGCGTGGGGCCGCAGGGCGTGGTGGATATTGCCGCTGACGGCGAGCGCTACCTGATTGATCACCGTCGCCAGTACCAGGGGCAGGCGGCGATGATCGTGCGACCACCGGACGCGCCCAGCGTCGCCGAGGTGGTGCGCTTGGCGGCTGCCTCCAAGCTTGTGGTGGTGCCTCAAGGCGGTAACACGGGCTACTGCGGCGGCGCGACGCCCGGCATCGACCATAAGGCCTCGGGAGAGCGAACGATTCTCTTGAGTTTGGAGCGTTTGCGCCGAATCCGCCAGGTAGATGCAGTCGGCTACAGCATGACCGTAGAAGCCGGTGTGGTGCTCGCTGCTGTGCAGGCCGCGGCGAGTCGTGAGGGTATGCTCTTCCCGCTCTCACTCGGTTCGCAGGGCTCCTGTCAGATTGGCGGCAACCTCGCCACCAACGCTGGCGGCACGGCGGTCTTACGTTACGGCAATGCGCGCGAGTTGGTCCTTGGCCTCGAGGTGGTGCTGGCCGATGGCAGCCTTTGGAACGGTCTGCGCGCGCTGCGCAAGGACAACGCTGGCTACGACCTGAAGCAGCTGTTTCTCGGCGCCGAAGGCACTCTCGGGATCATTACGGCGGCGGTATTGAAGCTGTTCCCCGCGCCCCGCGAGCGGGCGACGGCGCTGGTGGCAATCACCGATGTCGACGCCGCGTGCCAGCTGCTCAGCCTCGCACGACGCGAGAGTGCCGATGCCGTCTCTTCCTTCGAGTACCTGCCGCGCTTTGCCCTAGAGCTGGTAGCGCAGCACATCGAGGGCGGGAGCAATCCCCTGTCCGAGCCAAGCTATGAACACTACCTACTAGTGGAGCTGTCCTCGGCCGCCGCAGACGCCCGTTTGGAAGGCCGCTTGGAGCACCTGCTGGCAAAGGGTCACGCTCGTGGCTGGGTGCAGGACGCCGTGGTGGCGCAGACCGAAGCCCAGCGTGAGCGACTTTGGCGGTTGCGCGAAAACGTGCCGGAGGCCCAGCGCTTGGCTGGCGGTTCTTACAAGCACGATGTGTCCGTGCCCGTCCCCGCCCTGGCCGCGTTCCTTGCGCGTGGGCTCGACGGGGCGGCCAAGGCGGCGCCCGATGCCCGCCCCTGCGCCTACGGTCACATCGGCGATGGCAACCTGCACTTCAATTTCCTCGCGCCTCGCGGCGAACGCCTGGGCAACTACTTCCAGGGTGATCGTGGCGCCAAGGTGTCTGCTGCCGTGCTCGATGCGGCGGCGGCGCACGGCGGGAGCGTCTGTGCCGAGCACGGAGTGGGCTACCTCAAGCGACCGTTGATCGCAGGCTATCGCGATGCCCTCTCCGTGGAACTGATGCGGCGGGTGAAGGGGGCCTTAGATCCCGAGGGTACTTTAAATCCCTACAAGGTCATTCCCGACGATGCTGAGGCTCAGCGGTGAGCAAGGCGCGACGCCACGTCGCCGTGATCACCAGCAGCCGCGCTGACTACAGCCATCTGCACTGGGTCTTGCGAGAGATGCAGGGGAGTCCTCGCATTATGCTGTCTCTGATAGTGTGTGGATCTCACCTTAGCGATACATTCGGTGAGACGATCCGTGAGATCGAAGCTGACGGCTTCGAGGTGACTGCCCGAGTGCCCTGCCTAGCCTCGGGCGATGACGACGTGGCGATGGCGCGCACGGTGGGAGATGCAGTGCTCGGCCTCGCCGAGGTGTTGGGGGAGCTGCGTCCGGATCTGTTGCTGCTGATCGCCGATCGCTACGAGATGCTAGCGCCCGCCGCCGTCGCGACCACCCTGCGCATCCCCATCGCCCATATCGAGGGCGGTGAGGTGAGCCAGGGCGCCATCGACGACCCTGTCCGCAACGCCCTAACCAAGCTGTCACACCTTCACTTCACGCCGACTCCGCTGGCTCGCCGCCGCGTGTTGCGGATGGGTGAGGAGTCTTGGCGGGTACGCTGTACGGGGGCGCCTTCGCTCGATCACCTCACTCGCAGTGAGCTGCCGGCGGGCGAGGCCCTCGCCGAGGCGCTCGGCTTCACCCCGACCGAGCAACACGTGGTGGTGGCGGTGCATTCCCTGACGCTCGCGCGCGATACGCTGCGCGAGGCCGATGCCACCTTTGCAGCACTTCGCCGCTTAGTGGAGCAAGCCGTGTGCCAGCTCGTGTTCTGCTTCCCAAACGCGGACGCTGGCGGCCAAGCGCTGATCACGCGAGCTGGAGCCCTCCAGGCTGAGTACGGCGCCCCACGGGTGCACCTTCGCGTAAACCTCAATCCGCGCGTTTACTGGGCCATGCTCGCCAGGGTGGGGTGCCTGCTCGGCAACAGTTCGAGCGGCATCATGGAGGCGCCTGCCCTTGGCCTACCGGCCGTAAACGTGGGCGAGCGACAGGCTGGCCGGGAACGGGCGCGCAACATCATCGATGTGCCGGCTGAGGCCGAGCGGATCGTGGGCGCTGTGCAGGAGGCGCTTAGCGATCGTTTCCGGGCATCTCTGGTGGGCATGGAGAATCCCTACGGGGATGGGCAGGCAGCCGTGCGGATAGTCCGCGCGCTCGAAGATGTGCCCTTAGGAGAGGCTTTGCTGCGCAAGTCACCGGTGCCGCCGATAGACCTCGAGGAGAGCTAACGTATCTGCTGCGCCTGCTGGGGGACTGTCAGCCTGAGCTGAGGAAGCGATTGCGCTAACAGTCGCACTCGGAGGGGAATCGATAGCCCACGCCGCGCACTGTCTCGATTCGCGCGCAGTGGCCTGCGTGGTCTAGGGCTTGGCGAAGGCGGCGCACGTGCACGTCGACCGACCGTTCCACCATGTCCTCGCGTGCATGCCATACGCTGTTCATTAGCTGCAGGCGCGTGTGGACCCGATCGGGATAGCGCATGAAGAAGCGCAGTAGACGAAACTCGGCCGGTCGCAGGCGAACGCTGCAGGTAGCCGTAGTAGCTATGTGGTTGCTCGCATCGACTGTCAAGCCGTCGAGTTTGATCACCTCGGTCGGCTGATCGCTTCGACGCAGCAGGGCGCTGACGCGGGCCATCATCTCGGCCAGAGATAGAGGTTTCACCAGGTAGTCGTCGGCGCCGCGTTGGAGGCCGCCGACGCGCGCTTCCTCACTGCCATCCTTAGAGATCAGCATGACCGGGATGTCGCAGCTGTTGATTTGGCCTTTCAACGCGTCGAGGGTGACCCGGTCGCTGCCGTGTTGCGCCGATGAACCCGTGCGCCACTGCAGCACCACCAAGTGGGGGCGCCACGCCCCCACCGTTTCAAGCGCTGGCCATGGGTGCGCGGACTCGAGGGTCACATAGCCGTGCTCGTAGAGAGTACGTGAGAGCTGTAGGCGGTCTGAGTGGTTCTCGTCGATGACCAGGATTCGGTGCGCGGCGTCCAATTACGAGTCTCCGCAAGGGCTGCCCGGCGATGTTCTTTGAATCGCCTGCATATCGCACGACGCCCTTGGGCACGCTCGGCGCGGATGCCAGGCGAGCCGAGCTGATGCCGACACTCTGCTGTCGAGGGGCGCGATTCGAGGGTGCATTGGAGCAGACCATCATGACAGCCACGTGTCACCGGCGCGTCCACCTCGTGCCAATGAGGGGAAGCACATCCGGTCGGGCGGACCGCCCGACGCAGTTCGTCCTCAGGAGCCTCGCGCGCTAGGCGGAGTAGCGCCGTTGGTGATCGACCGTGCCAACGTAGTACAGACCGCCATCGAGGCCCCAGCGGGCGGGGTCCGCGATCGCCGTGCCGTTTTGATCGGCCTCTTCGCTCGCCACGCACAGGCGCTCGTAGTCCTCGATCGACAGCCGTCGACGGCTAGCGAGGTGCGTGCTGGGGTCGATGGCCTCGGCGTAGCGCGCGGCGCCATCGGTGACGTTGGCCACGGAGAGCGCGGCGCCGCAGCCGCTGCCGTAGGAGAACAAGCTCACCGTGTTGCCCTCGCGCTCGGCGTCAGCTTGGCGTAGGTAGTCGATCAGGGAGAGAAATAGCGAGCCCGTGTAGATGTTGCCGACCACGGCGTTCAAACTCAGCCACGGTTCCACCCGTTGCTTGTAGCTTGCGTTGATGGTGGCTGCTTCTTCCGCGTCACGCTCCACGCTGTGGCCGAGCTCCGTCTCCCAATGCCGATGGTGGGCCTTACGCGCCATTTTGGTGAAGGGCACGTGGTAGAAGCAGGCGTCTAGCTGGCTCATGGCGAAGGCATCGGCATCGCCAGCGTGTTCGCTCGCGTCGTGCCAACAGCCGCTCAGCGCATCGAGGTAGCAGTCGATGGAGTAGTGCCCGTCGGCGAAAGCATACTTGCTGTAGAGCGGACGCCAGAAGTCCATCACCTGACGGGTGTACTCGCCGGAGAGTGCCGTGTTCAGGGCAAAAAGGCGCGGATCGCTGGAGACGACCATAGCTACCGCGCCTGCCCCTTGGGTCGGTTCGCCCGGCGTGTTGATGCCGTAGCGGGCGATGTCCGAGGCGATGATCAGGGCTTTGCGGCCACGGGCGCGGCCGGCCAGGATCCAATCCGTCGCCGTGCTGAGGCCAGCCATGGCGCCGTAGCAAGCGTGTTTGGTCTCGAAGGTGCGGCAGCTCGTGGGTAGGCCGAGCAGTTCGTGCACGTAAACGGCGGTCGGCTTGGAGTGATCCACGCCCGTCTCCGTACCCACGATGAGCGTGCCTATCTCGGCCGGGTCGATGTTGAAGGCGCGCAGGGCCTGACGGCCGGCGAGGGCGGCCATGGTGACCGTATCTTCGCAGGGCGTGGCCACGGCCATCTCGCGCTGGCCGATGCCGCGGGTGAATTTCTCAGGCTCGACGTTCCGTGCCCGGGCCAGGTCCTCCATGTCCACATAGCATTCCGGTCCGTAGAACGCCATGGCATCAATGCCTACTTGGATCTGACTCACTCAGCGCTACCTCTCGATGCCCTGGCCTGCCGCGTGGGGGCAAACCGCCTAGGAGTGTCAGCTTTCGCCGACAGTAAAAAACGCAAGCGTACCCCCTGCGTGGACTCGCGCCAACGCTCCAAGAGAATGGAGGGGCGGACCAGGCGACGGGGAATCGGGGGCGCTGGTGGCCGCGATGGTGCTGGATCAGCCGGTGGCGGGCCGGCTGGTCCAGGATAGTGCACGTTACAGAAGGGTGATCGCCAGCGGTTCAGGCCGTGCTACCGAATCGCCCACCGTCTCGAAGTCCCAGTCAGCACTGGCGTCGATGCGATAGCTGCCGGCGCCGAGGCGCGCACCGTTGTCGTTGGTGCCGAGCCATACCTCGTCGAAGGTGATGGTCTCCCCAGGGAGGACTTCACCCCGGAAGATCTCGGTAACGCACGCTCCGTCGTTGATCGATCGCCAGAGCACCTGGTTGTTACTCACGGCGTTGAAGATGACCACATCGCACGGTTGGCCGGTCTGAAAGGCCACCGTCCGATAGGACGGGTTACTCACCTCGAGGGTGAGGGTGATTTCTTCGCCCGCAGTGAAACTGTCCGTTGGTACGCCGAACTTGTCGCTGGCCTTCAGCGAGGTCACCAACGCGATGCTCCCTTCAGGCGGCGTGGCCTCAGGCGGTGGCGGGATCGGGGCAATGGGCGCTTCGGGCGATCCGTCACTGCAGGCCCCCCAGGGCTAGGGTCAGGAGGATGAGTGGGGGTGGGTATTGCTTCACCGTGGTATCCACCGTTAAGGGAATTGTGAGTAACCCAATAAGGACGCCAGTATTCTCAGTGTTGATAGCGGCGTGCGCAAGGGCGCTCGCCTAAAGAGCGAGCGCTATCACGTGCGCTGCCTGGCGGGCCGCCGATGGCGTAGGATTGGCGCCGCGAAGACTAAAACGCCCGCCACCTCGGCTGGAGGTGACAGGCGCTGAGTGCCCGGTCGCTGCTGAGCGACTCAATCCTCGAGCAGGAAGCTCCGCAGCTGCTCCGAGCGGGTCGGGTGGCGCAGCTTGCGTAGGGCCTTGGCCTCGATCTGACGGATACGCTCGCGAGTCACGTCGAACTGCTTGCCGACCTCCTCCAGCGTGTGGTCCGTGTTCATGTCGATGCCGAAGCGCATGCGCAGCACCTTGGCCTCGCGCGGCGTGAGGCTGGCGAGCACCGCATGGGTGGTCTCGCGCAGGCCCTCCACCGTGGCCGAGTCCACCGGTGAGTGCACGGACTGATCTTCGATGAAGTCGCCGAGGTGCGAATCTTCGTCGTCGCCGATGGGCGTCTCCATGGAGATCGGCTCCTTGGCGATCTTCAGCACCTTGCGCACCTTGTCTTCGGGCATCTCCATGCGGATGGCCAGTTCCTCGGGCGTCGGCTCGCGACCCATCTCCTGCAGCATCTGACGGCTGATGCGGTTCAGCTTGTTGATGGTCTCGATCATGTGCACCGGGATACGGATCGTGCGGGCCTGGTCCGCGATGGAGCGGGTGATGGCCTGACGGATCCACCAGGTGGCGTAGGTGGAGAATTTGTAGCCGCGGCGGTACTCGAACTTGTCCACGGCCTTCATCAGGCCGATGTTGCCCTCCTGGATGAGATCCAGGAACTGCAGGCCACGGTTCGTGTACTTCTTGGCGATAGAGATCACCAGGCGCAGGTTAGCCTCGACCATCTCCTTCTTCGCCCGGCGGGCCTTGGCCTCGCCGATCGACATTTGGCGATTGATCTCCTTGATCTCACCGATCGGCAGGTAGGACTTCTGCTCGTAGGCGATCAGCTTGCGCTGGGCGCGGATGATGTCGTCCTTGAGCTTCGCCAGCTGCGAGGAGTGCTTGCGCTTGGCCCGGATGTGCTTGTTAATCCAATCGAGATTGGTCTCGTTCTCCGGGAAGCTGCCGATGAACTCCTTGCGCGGCATGCCGGCCTGGCGAATGCAGAAGGTCATGATCTGACGCTCTAGGGAGCGGATGCGATCGACCGTGCTGCGCAGGTTGTCGATGAGCGCCTCGAACATCTTCGGCGCCAGCTTCAGCTCCATGAACTGGGCGGCAAGCTCCTTGCGCAGCTGCATCGTGGCATCGGCCTGGCTGCCGTTCTCGGCGATTGAAGTGAGTACCTTGTCGTGCAGCGCGCGGATCGCCGTCATACGCTCCTGCGCTTCGACGGGATCCGGACCGGTGGGTCCCTCGTCCTCCTCTTCCTCGTCGTCCTTGTTGTCAGCGGCGTCTTTAGCGTCTTTTGCGTCGGCGCCGTTAGCATTCGGACCGCCGCGATTTTGCGGCGTCTCGATCTCATCGGGTTCATTCGGATCGATGAAGCCGGTGATGATGTCGATGAGGCGGCCCTCGCCGGCTTCCACGGGGGCGTAGGCGCCGAGCAGGCGGTCGTAGGTCGTCGGGAAGACGGCAAGGGCGTTGCGCACCTGCGTGAGGCCGTCCTCGATGCGCTTGGCGATGCGAATCTCGCCCTCGCGCGTGAGCAGCTCTACGGTACCCATTTCGCGCATGTACATGCGGACAGGGTCGGTGGTGCGCCCGAACTCTGCATCTACGTTGGCGAGGGCAGCGGCCGCCTCGTCGGCGGCGTCGTCATCGTCCGACACGACCGTGTCCGACAGGAGCAAAGACTCAGCGTCCGGTGCTTTCTCGTGCACCGTGATGCCCATGTCATTGATCATGTTCACGATATCTTCGATCTGCTCGGGATCGACGATGTCGTTCGGCAGGTGGTCGTTGACTTCCGCGTACGTCAGATAGCCCTGCTCCTTGCCTCGCGCAATGAGGATTTTGAGCTGGGACTGACGGTCTTCCGGAATGATCGGTAGCTTAGGTTCGCTCAAGTTCTGTGCCTGTTTAGGTCAAGCCACGGAAACCGGTCAGTATAGACGCAGTCTTGTGGTCTATCTACAGCCCGCCGTCGGGCGCGGGGCCGATTGGGTGTGAAACATCCTTACCTGCAGGTAACGCCCGCGCCGGCCTGGTGGGCTCGCTGTCGCGACCTCGGCGCCCTAGTGAGGTGCCTTCAGCAGGTCCTGCAGTTCACGTTTCTCGTCACCGGTCAGCTCAGCCGCTGGCCGCTGCATCAGCTCAGCCGCTCGGCGCTGACGCCCCTCAGCGGCAATCTTTGCCAGGCAGGCGGCCAGGTCTACGGCCGCGGCTGACAGCACGTCCCCCACCACCTGGCGTGAGGCGTCGTCTTCCAGTAGCACGCGCTGGGCGGCGAGGGCTGTGAGGTGACGTCCCGCCTCCTCGTCTCGCCACCGCTCTACCAGCGTTGCGGTCGTGATATTTGGGTTACTACGCGCAACTTCAATCACGTCCGCCAATAGAGATGCACCGGGCACAGGGAGCGTTGCTAATGCGCTCGTATCCTCTGCATCGGCAGCGATCGTCGGATAGTTGAGCACCAGGCGCAGGGCGCGGCGCACCAGCGTATCCCGCTGCCCTTGCTGGCGGTGCCTTTGCGACGCGGCGCGGCGCGGCCGATTTGGCGCCGCGCCTTGGGGTGGCGCGGCCGGCGGCAGGTGGGTCGCCAAGCGCTCCGGGGCCAGCCCCACCTCCTCGGCGATGGCCTGTTGCAGCAGGTCGCGGTAGACACCCTCGGGCACCCGGGCGATTAGCGGACGTGCCAGCTCGGCGAGGCGGGCTCGGCCGTCCACACTGGCCAGGTCCAGGCCCTCGGCGAGGTGGGCGATGAGGAAGCGAGAGAGCGGTTGCGCCTCCTCCACGCGCGCTTCAAAGGCCTCGCGGCCTTCCTGACGAATCAGTGAGTCCGGGTCTTCGCCGTCCGGCAGGAACAGGAAGCGCAGCTGGCGGCCCTCGCGTACTTCGCTCAGGGCGTTGTTGAGCGCCCGCCAAGCCGCTTGGCGACCGGCGCGGTCACCGTCGAAACAGAACACCACCTCGTCGCTGACTCGGAACAGGCGGGTGAGGTGGTCGGCGGTGGTGGAGGTGCCGAGGGTGGCCACGGCCCAGGCCACGCCGTGCTGGTGCAGGGCGATCACGTCCATGTAGCCCTCCACCACCAAGATCCGCGGGATGCTGCGCAGGGTGCGGCGCATCTCGTACATGCCGTATAGCTCGCGGCCCTTGTGAAAGAGCTGCGTTTCCGGGGAATTCAGATACTTGGCGTCCTTTCGGTCCTTCTGCAGGACGCGTCCACCGAAGCCGATGACCCGCCCGCGGGCATCGCGAATGGGAAACATGAGGCGGTCGCGGAAGCGGTCGTAGCGACGGGTCTGGCCGCCGTTCTCGCCGTCGCGGGTGATGATCAGGCCGCCGTCCAGGAGCATGCCGCGACGGGCTTCGTCGGTGCCGAACTGGCGCAGGAGGCCGTCCCAGCCCTCGGGGGCGTAGCCGAGGAGGTAGTGCTCGGCGGTCTCGCCGTCGACGCCGCGGCCGGCCAGGTACTGCTCGGCGCTCTCGCTGCTCGCGAGGCGCTGGCGGTACCAGTTCATGCACTCGGCCATCAGGTCGTAGAGCGCCTGCGAGGGGCCGTCGTCGTGGCGGCTAGCGTCGCGTGGCACCTCGAGGCCGGCGGCCGAGGCGAGCTCCTCGATGGCGTCGAGGAAGCCCATGTGGTCGTGCTCCATCAGGAAGTCGATGGCCGTGCCGTGCGCCGAGCAGCCGAAGCAGTGGTAGAACTGTTTCACCGGGCTTACGTAGAACGACGGAGTCTTCTCTTCGTGGAAGGGGCAGCGGCCCTTGTGCTCGTGGCCGGCGCGCTGCAAGGGCACGCGACGCCCGATCAGCTCCACCAGGTCCGTGCGGGCCAGGAGCTCATCGATGAAGGACTGTGGAATGCGGTTTGCCAAACAGAGCGCCCACGGATGACCTGCGCGCGGCGGCGGGCCACGCAGTGCTACAAGGTCGGATGGTAAGGCGCGAGGCGCCAGGGAGGCGAGGGGCGTCGCGCCCTAGGCGGCGCTGAGGCAGGCCTTCACCAGCTTGCTGGCAAGGCCCATGTCCAGGCGGCCCGTGGCCTTGGACTTCACGATGCCCATCACCTTGCCCATGTCCTTCATACTGCTGGCGCCGGTGTCGCTGACGGCCTGCTCGACCAAGGCCTGGATATCAGCCTCGCTCATCGCCTGCGGCAGGTAGCCCTCGAGCACGGCGATCTCGGCCGTTTCCTTCTCAGCGAGGTCTGGACGATCGCCCTGGGTGAACTGCTCTGCCGCGTCCTTGCGCTGCTTGATCATCTTCTCGACGATCGCGAGGGTAGCGGGCTCGTCGAGCTCGATGCGCTCATCTACCTCGCGCTGTTTGACGGCGGCGAGCACCATGCGAATCACGCCGAGGCGGAAGGTTTCCTTCGCGCGCATGGCGGACTTCATGTCGTCTTTCAGCTGCGCGAGCGTCTCAGACACGGGCGTTCCCGGGCGGTGGTGGGAGGGGGCTTAGTAGAGGCGCTTGCGACGGGCGGCCTCGCGAGCCAAGCGCTTGGCGTGACGTTTCACGGCCGCAGCCTTCTTGCGCTTGCGCTCCTGAGTGGGCTTCTCGTAGTACTCGCGGCGACGTAACTCGCTGAGAATGCCTGCTTTTTCGCAGGAGCGTTTGAAGCGGCGGAGAGCCGCGTCGAAATGTTCGTTCTCGCGAACGCGAACGCTGGGCATAGTGTCCTCGTCAAGGGTTGGCATCGCGTCGCGTTGGGCGAGCGCAGGAAAGCCGCGCATTGTAGGCTACGCCCCCCTTCCGTTGCAAAGCCCTTGGTGTGTCCTTGAACGTCCTTGGTATCGAAACCTCCTGTGATGAGACTGGGGTCGCGGTCTACGCAGGCGGGCACGGCGTCATCAGCGAGGTCCTGCACAGCCAGGTGGAGGCGCACGCCGCTTACGGGGGCGTGGTGCCGGAGATCGCCTCGCGCGATCACGCCTCGCGGCTCACTCCTCTTGTTCGCGACGCCTTGGCGCAGGCGAGCCTCGAGCGCCCGGATGCGATCGCTTACACGGCCGGGCCTGGCCTTGTCGGAGCCCTGCTGGTAGGCGCAGCCACCGCTCGCAGTCTGGCGTACGGCTGGGGCGTGCCCGCGGTCGCCGTGCATCACATGGAGGGGCACCTGCTGGCAGCCCTGCTCGAGGCCGATGCCCCCGACTTCCCCTTCATCGCCCTGCTGGTCTCCGGTGGGCATACCCAACTGATCGATGTCATGGGCCCCGGTGTGTATCGATTGCTTGGAGAGTCGCTAGATGACGCCGCTGGCGAGGCATTCGACAAGACCGCCAAGCTGCTGGGTCTGGGTTACCCCGGCGGTCCTGCCCTGGCGCGGCTGGCGGCGACGGCGGCCGGTGGGCGCTTCCAGCTGCCGCGCCCGCTGCTCAAACGCCAAGGCTTGGACTTCAGTTTTAGTGGGCTCAAAACTGCCGTCGTGCACGCCGCAGCAACCCTGGCGGCAGACGATGCAGCTGGACGAGCGGATTTGGCGAAGGACTTCGAAGAGGCCGTGGTGGATGTGCTGGTGGGCAAGTCCCTGCGGGCGCTAAGCGAGACGGGACGCCATGCCCTGATCGTGGCTGGTGGTGTGGCCGCCAATACACGCTTGCGTGAGCGCCTGCGCGGGGGTGCGGCAGCCTGCGATGCCCGAGTGACCTTCCCGCCCCCCAGCCTGTGCACGGACAACGGCGCCATGATCGCCCATGCTGGTTGGTGGCGCCTGCAGGCCGGCGAGCGGGCCCCACTATCGGTGGCGGTGCGGGCGCGCTGGCCCCTCGCAGAGCTCAGCGCCATGGCCGCTTCGCCGCCCTGACCCCGGGGAGCGCGTGCTATGTTTGCGCGTTCCGGCTAGACGACCTATCCCGGTCGCCGCCGCCAACTGCTCACGGGCTGGAGGTCCATGGATACGATTTTTCTGCAAGAGCTCGAGATCGAGACGATCATCGGGATCTACGACTGGGAGCGCGAGGTCAAGCAAACCGTCAGCATCGATCTGGAGATGCCGGTAGACGCCGCTAAGGCAGCGGCGACAGATGACGTAGCGGATTCTGTCAACTACAAGGCGGTGGCTAAGGCGGTGATCGGGTTGGTCGAACCCGCGGGCTATCAGCTCATCGAGACGATGGCCGAGGAGATCGCTCAGCTGATCCTGCGCGATCACGGCGTGAACTGGGTGCGCGTCAGCGTGTCCAAGCCGGGTGCGATCCGCGGTTCGCGCAACGTCGGCATTCGCATCGAACGTCACGCCGCGTAAGCTGACGCTCGCGTCCCGGCGGCGAAGGCGCGACGACATTGCGGGGTGAATTCTCGATGAAACGAATCGTGTGTGGACGGCGTGTCACGATGCTATTAGGTGCGCTAGGTGCTGCCGTCCTTGCGGCCTGCGGCGGCGGGGGAGCCAGTGCGCCGACGCCAGATGTGGAAGCGCAGGCGGGGAGCTGTTCCGACGATGATCAAAAGCAGTTCGTGCTCGATGTCATGCGGGATATCTACTTCTGGGTAGATGATCTCGATGGCAACGTCGATATCGATGCCTTCGCTTCCCCTGAGGCCTTGCTCGAAGAGCTGGTGAGCGTTCAACCTCTCGATCGGTTCTCATTCATCGGCAGCGCCGCGGCCGACGATGCCTTCTTCTCCGACAGCCAATTCATCGGCGTAGGGCTAGGACTTAGCACGCGCGAGGATCGAGTGTTCATCACCCAGGTGTTCGGGGATGGGCCGGCAGCGGCAACGGGCCTCACGCGGGGCGATGAGCTTTTGCGCATCAACGGGATCGATGTGGCCGATGCGCTGGCCGGCGACGGCATTGGCGCCGCCTTCGGCGACGATGCGATTGGCGTGATGGTGGAGCTGCGTGCGCGGCGTACGGCCAGCGATGAGATCACCGACGAGGTGCTGTTCAAAGACCTGGTCACGATCGAGCCGATTCCCGCCAGCACGATCCTCGACCTCGACGGCACGCCCGTTGGCTACGTCGTGTTCCGCGATTTCGTCAATCCCGCCTTCGACGCACTTGGGGAGGCATTCGGTGACTTCGCTGCCGCCGGGGTCACGCAGCTGATCCTCGACCTGCGCTACAACGGCGGCGGCTTGATCTCCGTGTCCGAATTTCTGGGCGATTTGCTCGCCGGCGGCTTGGCTGGATCTACCTATTACTCACGTGAGCATAACGACGCCAACACGGAGTTCGACTTTAGCGTCGATTTCGTCGATCAGGCGAATGCGCTGACCTTGGATAGCCTGATCATCATCACCACCCGGGGCACGGCGTCTGCGAGTGAGCTCGTGATCAATGGCGTGACGCCCTACCGTCAGGTCACACTGGTGGGTGATACAACCTTCGGCAAACCGATCGGTCAGTACGGCTACGAGTTCTGCGACAAGATCCTCCGCCCGGCAAGCTTCGTGGTCGCCAACTCGCTTGGGAACAGCGACTACTACGATGGTTTCGCGCCGGACTGCGCCGCTAACGACGACCTCACGCGCGCCCTTGGTGACCCGCAGGAGGCGATGCTGTCCGAGGCCCTGGACGTGCTGCGCAACGGCACCTGCACCACGCCCTTCGCCAAGGCGGCCGACGCTCAGGCGGCCAAGGCAGCGCCGCAGTCACCACCGCCGCCCCGTGCGCGTCAGGTGGCGCGCGAGACTGGCGAGGTTTACTGAGCCTCTGCTGGTGGGGCGCTCGCTTTCGAGCAGCCCCTACCAACCGATGCTACGTCCACCGTCCACGGCAATGATCTGCCCTGTCACGTAGTGACCCTGAGTGGCTAGGTAGAGCACGAGGCTCGCGATGTCATCGGGGTCCCCCATGCGTTTGAGCGCAGTGTTCGCCACGATCTTCAGACGCAGGGCCTCATCGTCTTCGCCCTCGGGCCACAGGACCGGGCCTGGGGCGATGCCGTTCACGCGTACCTGCGGGCCGAGTCCGCGCGCTAGGGACTGGGTGAGCATGGTGAATCCAGCTTTGGCCGCGCAGTACACGTAGTGGTGGGCTAGGGGGCGGCGGGCGTGGATGTCGAGCATGTTGATGATCAGCCCATTGCCCTCCCGCAGGGCGGGCGCGGCGGCTTGCGCCAGGAACATCGGCCCCTTGAGATTGGTGCCCATAAGGTCATCCCATGCCTCAGAGGTGATTTCACCCATCGGCGTCGGGTAGAACGTGGAGGCGTTGTTCATCAGCAGGTCGAGGCCGCCGAAGCGGTCGGTGACCTGCTCAACGAGGCCGGGCAGCGTATCCACTTCGATCACATTGTTACGAATAGCTATAGCCGAATCAGGACGTTTTGCGTTCAGCTCCGCCACAAGCGCGTCTGCGTCCGTGGCCGAGGAGCGATAGGTGATGGCCACGCGGCCGCCAGCGCCATGCCAGCGCCGTGCCACGCGCGCCCCGATACGGCGCGCGGCGCCGGTGATCAAGGCGACGCCCGGTTGCGTGCGCATCATGTCCTGTTCGAGACTCGCATCTCCGGTCTTGTCCATCATCCGAATGCCTTTATCGTCGCGGTGCGCCTGCGCGCGCCAAGGGAGCTGAGCGGGCATCATACCGTTTCGTTTGCTATGCCCGAGGAGGATTCTCAGTTGCCTACATCGTTCGCTCGATCGCTCCCGATGTTGCGATGAATCCTACGAGCATCTCTTCCGAGCTACCGTTGCCGGGTCCTGCTGCACGTGCTCACTCGCAGCGTGTCATCGCACGGGTGCAGCGAGCCATCGATGCCCGCGGTGACGGCTGGCTGCCCTTCGATGCCTACATGGATCTGGTGCTGTACGCCCCGGGCCTCGGCTACTACAGCGCAGGGGCACGCAAGTTTGGCGAGGACGGGGACTTCATCACGGCGCCAGAACTCAGCCCGCTGTTCGGCCAGGCAGTTGCGCGTTGGACGCAGTCGGTGGCATCGCAGCTCGACGTCGGTGAGCCGTGGACCGTGGTGGAGTACGGCGCCGGCACAGGAGCCTTGGCGCGCGCGATGCTGGACGCCCTCGTCGGCACGGCGTCACCGCCCTCGCGCTACCTGATCGTGGAGCTGAGCGGCGATTTGCGTGAACGTCAGCGCGAACGGCTCAGCGGCTGCGCCCTAGCTGATCGCGTGCAGTGGCTAGACGGCCCGCCGCTGTCGCCCGTGAGGGGAGTGGTGCTCGCCAACGAGGTGCTCGATGCCTTCGCTTGCGCGCGCTTTCGCGTGCGCGGCGAGGGTGCGCGTTCGGGGGTGGAAGTCCTCGGTGTCAGCGGAAATGGCGAGGCGGCCCTAAGCCTTGCATGGCGCGCGGCCGATCCCGATCAGGTGATGGCAGTGGAAGCCCTGGAGCGGCGACTCGGTCGCCCCTTCGCGGCCGGCTACGTCTCCGAGCTGTGTCCGCGCCGCGATGCCTGGCTGGCCAGTATCGCGCCGAGCCTGGAGGCGGGCGCCATGCTGCTCATCGACTACGGCCTCAGCGAGCAGGAGTACTACGCGCCCGCCCGTCGCGACGGCACGCTCCTGTGCTACTACCGCCACCGCGCCCATGATGACGTCCTACACTTGCCCGGTCTTCAGGATCTGACCGCCTGGGTCGACTTCAGCGCCGTCGCACGGGGCGCGGCCGCCCTAGCCCTAGATCTGACGGGCTACACCACTCAGGCGGGGTTTCTGCTCGGCAACGGCATCGACGCCCTCGCCAGCGCCGCCATGGCATCTGCCGTGAGCGAGGCGGCACGCTTGCAGGTGGCGAGCGCATGCCGCCAGTTGCTGCTGCCGGGAAGCATGGGGGAGCGCTTTCGGGTGATGGCCCTCGGCCGCGGCCTCAGCGAGCCGCTGCCCGGCCTGGCGGGGCCAGATTTGCGTCGAACCTTAGGGCGCTCGAGCGCCCGTTGACCCTCGGTGGTCTCGAAACTCGTTGCGCGCTGCATTATCCTGCGCGACGCGCCGGCGCTCGCCCAACCCACCGTCCCTAGGAGGCGCTTTGGATCTGCTGCAAATCGTCGTCCTGGCGCTCGTTCAGGGCCTGACGGAGTTTTTGCCTATCTCCTCATCGGGCCACCTGGTGCTGGTGCCAGCATTCCTCGGTTGGGAAGACCAGGGCCTGGCCTTCGATGTGGCCGTGCACGTGGGCACGCTCGTGGCGGTGGTCGCCTACTTCCGCCGCGACCTGATCACGATGGCTGCGGCCTGGTGGCGCACCCTTAGCGGGGGCTCCCTCAAGGGCGATGCGCGTCTGGCCTGGGCGGTCATCGCCGGCACGATTCCCGCCGGCATCGCCGGGCTGCTGTTCATGGACCTCATCGGGCAGTATCTGCGCTCGCCCCAGGTGATAGGCGCCACCACCATCGGCTTCGGTGTGTTGCTGTGGGTGGCGGATCGCTTCGGTCTGAAGCGCCGCGGTGAGTATGCGATCGGCCCGGTCGACGTGCTCGTCATCGGTGTGGCTCAGGCCCTCGCGCTGATTCCCGGGACCTCGCGCTCTGGCGTTACCATCACCGCGGGATTGATGCTCGGCCTCAGCCGCGAAGGGGCATCGCGCTTTTCCTTCCTCTTGGCCATTCCGCTGATCTCGTTGGCGGGCTTGGTGAAGGCACTCGAATTGCTCGAGTCCGACGTGCCCGCGGACTGGGGCGTGCTCGGGCTCGGCACGCTGATCTCCGCCGTGGCCGCGTACGCGTGCATACGCACCTTCCTCAAGGTGGTGGATCGCCTCGGGATGCTGCCCTTCGCCCTCTACCGTCTCGCCCTCGGCGCGGTGATCTTCGCCGTGTTCGGCATCGGCTTCTCGACGCTCTGAGCTGCCTGCTAGGTTTATCACTCGGAGGTGAACGCGCGGCGCACGGCGCTGACGGCCTCGAGCCGCTCGCGACGGATGGCCTCGCCGATCTGCGGCCCAGCCAGGCCCTCGCGCTGCTCCGCACTCAACCGCACTGCCGCCGCCGCCTCGGCGCAGGTCTGCAGGAACTGCGCTTGTGGATAGGGGCGATCCTCAAAGCTCGTGCGCCCGCGGAAGTCGGCCTCGCAGGCGAGCAAGATCGGCCCCAGGCGATCGGGCCTGCGCAGCACGTCCATCTGCTCCAGCAAGCGCAGGATCGTGCCCGGCCGCAGCTCGAGGGCGCGGTGGATGTTGCCGTGGTAGCGAGCCACGGCGACGGCCAGATCACGAAAGTCGTTGGGTATGCGGAGGCGTTCGCTCAGGGCGATGAGCATCTCGGCGCTGCGCTGCTCGTGGCCAGGATGGGAGGGCCACTTCTCTGCCGGCGTGGTGCCCTTGCCAAAGTCGTGGCAGAACGCCGCGAAGACCACCATAGGGTCCTGTGCTCCCAGGGTCGCCGCTTGGCGCAGGACCAGCAGCATGTGCACGCCCGTGTCGACCTCCGGGTGCCACTTCGGCGGCTGCGGCACGCCGAACAAGGCGTCGAGCTCGGGAAACACCACACCGAGCGCTCCGCACTCGCGAAGCACGCTGACGAAGGCATCGGGACGCTCGGTGCCGAGCGCCTTGTGGGTCTCGGCCCACACGCGCTCCGGCACCAGGGCGCTGACCTCGCCGGCAGCCACCATCTCGCGCATGAGCGCCAGCGTGTCCGGGTGGACGCGGAAGCCGAGGGATGCGAAGCGGGCAGCGAAGCGCGCGGCGCGCAGGATGCGCACGGGGTCTTCCACGAAGGCCGGCGAGACGTGGCGTAGCCAGCGTTGTTGGAGATCTCGCACGCCGCCGAAGGGATCGATCAGTTCGCCGTCGTCGCTACGGGCGATGGCGTTGATCGTGAGGTCGCGGCGACTGAGGTCATCCTCGAGGGTCACCTCGGGTGAGGCGTGAACGTCGAAGCCGCGGTATCCGGGAGCGGTCTTGCGCTCCGTGCGGGCGAGCGCCACCTCCTCGTGCGATTGGGGATGGAGAAAGACGGGGAAATCGTGGCCGACGGCGCGGTAGCCCTCGGCGAGCAGTTGTTCGGGGGTGGCGCCGGTGACCACCCAGTCGCGATCGCCGGCCTGAAGACCGAGCAAGTCATCGCGCACACAACCGCCAACCTGATAAAACTCCATGCGTGAGATGGTATCGAAAGGCTGATGACCCCCGCCATGATCCAACCCCGACTCCCCCCGGTTTCACACCGTCCGCTGAGCGCAGGTCTGCTCCTAGGGCTGCTGGTCGCGGTGGGCGGGTGCACGAACTTGCCGTTCTACGCCCAGGCCGTGCGCGGCCATCTGTCGGTGATGAGCAAGCGGGTGGAGATCGAAGCGTTGCTCGATGACCCTGCCCTCGACCCTAGCTTGCGCGAGAACCTCACCCTCGTGCTCGAGGTGCGGGACTTTGCGAGCTCTGCCTTGGGGCTGCCAGAGAACGGGAGCTACCGCAGCTACGCGCAACTCGATCGGCCCTACGTGGTGTGGAACGTGGTGGCAGCTCCCGAGTACTCCATCGCGCCCAAGCAATGGTGCTTCGCTTTCGTCGGATGCTTGGCCTACAAGGGCTACTACCAGGAGCGCAAGGCCCGAGGCTTGGCAGACAAGCTCGAACGACGCGGCTACGAGGTGGTGGTCGGTGGCGTAGCCGCCTACTCCACGCTGGGGCGCTTCGAAGATCCCTTCCTCGACACCATGATCGGCTACACCGATGCGCGCACGGCCAATCTCATCTTCCACGAGCTCGCTCACCAGAAGCTGTACGTAAAGGGCGACAGCGCCTTCAACGAGGCTTTCGCCACGTACGTGGCGCAGGAGGGGGTACGGCGCTGGTTCGCGGCGACTGAGCGGCCGGCGCAGGAGGTGGAGCGCTATCGCACGCGGCAGGCGCGGGCGCGGGCGTTCAATCGCCTAGTGCTGACCGGGCGCATGCGTTTGCAGGCGGTGTACGCGGACGAATCTCTGGATGACGATGCCCGTGCCGAGGCCAAGCAGGCCGCGCTCGAGCGCCTGCACCAGGAGTATGCCGTCGTGCGGGACGGCGCGTGGGGCGGCTACGCGGGCTACGACGCGTGGTTTGCGTCGCTCAATAACGCGCGCTTGGCGTCGGTGGCTACCTACCACCGCTGGGTGCCTGCCTTCTCCGCCTTGATGCGACAGGCGGGTGGGGATTTCGGGGCGTTTTACGCAGCCGTGCAAGCCTTAGCGGACGAGCCGCCGCAGGTGCGTCGAGCGAGCCTGCAGCGCCTGCTTGCGATCGCCTCGCAAGACGATGCGCCCAGCGCGGCGGCCGGTCAGTCCGCGTTCGGCCGCTCGTCGCGGTACTGATCGAGCGGGGTACGCTTCGCATCGCGCAGGTAACCCGGCACGATCGACTCCATGGAGGCCGGTTGCAACCCTAGGCGCCCGAGGCCATCGGCATCGCACACGCTCGGCACTGAGAGTGAGCGAAAGTTGTCCGAACTGAAGGGCTTGCCGGGCAGGAAGTCCATGATCTTGGCTTGCACGCGGGCTATGCCGTCGGGCAGGGCCAGCACGGGCTTGTCAATCTCCAGCGTGTCGGCGATGAGGCGAATCACCTCGCGTAGGGAGTACACGCGCGGTCCACAGAGTTGATAGGTATTGCCGTAGGTGGCGGGGTCGCGCAGCGAGCTGGCGATCGCCTCCACCACATCGCCCACGTACACGGGTGCGAAGCGTGCGTCAGCCTTGGGCAACGGCATGAACGGCGCGGGCAAGCGCAGCAGATCCGCGAAGCGGTTGATGAACGAGTCCCCCGGTCCGAACACCACCGACGGTTGGTACAAGGTAACGGCCAGATCGGCGCCGTGCGCCTCGCGCAACAACCCTTCGGCGACGCCCTTGCTGCGCAGGTAGTGGCTTGGCCCGTTGTGTGCATCGGCCTTCAGAGCGGTGATCTGGCCCAGGCGGCCAACGCCGCTCGCGCGGCAGGCGGCGATCAGCTTGCGTGTCAGCTCTACGTGTACGTGATGGAAGCCGCGGCCGTCATCGCCCTTCTCGTTGAGGATGGCGACGAGGTTCACCACCGCCGTGTGCCCCGGCAGGGTCTGCTCTAGCACGCGTGGGTCGTGTACGTCGCCCTCCACCAGCCGCACTGTGGGCATGACCAGGAGGTCACGATGGCGGGCGCGGGAGCGGGTAATGACGGTCACTTCCCAGTCGTCACTCACCAGGCGAGGCAGCAGGTGCCGGCCGATGAAGCCAGTGCCGCCAAGCACGGCGATGCGCGGACGCGGCGCGTTGGAATCTGCTCGGGTCATAGGATCTCAAGCGGTTGGGTGAAACGTCGGGTCGCGCAGGCGCGATGCGGGCGCCAGCGGGAGCGAATTATAGCGATCCCTGCGGGTCAGGTCTGTGTTCGGCGTAGCGCCTAAGGTCGCTTCAGCTGGTCGCGGGTCGGGACGGGGGGGAGCAGCGTGGATAGGGGTTGTCGAGGGCTGTCGCTCACTCCTGCCGGGTCACTCAAGCGCCAGTCGTAGATGATGCTGGCCATCATCACGCGGCGCACGTAGTGACGCGTTTCTGTGAACGGCACGCTGTCCACCCAGGCATCTGCATCCAGCGGTCGCTCCCGCGGCAGCCAGGCGTACACTCGGTGTTCACCAGCGTTGTAGGCCGCGGATGCGAGCGCCGGATGTTGATCTAGGCGGCCGAGCACGTCGGCCAGGTAGGTAGTGCCGAGGGCGATGTTGGTCTGCGGGTCGAAGAGCGATTGGCGATTCTGATAGCCGGCGCTCGCCGTGCGCTGGGCGACGGCCTTGCCCGTGGCGGGCATCAGTTGCATCAACCCGAGGGCACCGGCCTTGGACACGACCTCCGGCGAGAACAGGCTTTCGCTGCGAGCGATGCCAAGGGTGAAGTGCGTGGGCAGGCCGCTCTGACCGGCCCACTGATCGAAGCTGCGTACCCAGGGCAGGGGAAAGCGCAGGTGGAGATCGTCCCAAAGGCGTGCCGATGCTGCGGCGGAGATTGCGCTCGGGTGCCAGCCCCACGTATCGGCGATCAGAGCAGCCTCGCGCTTCTGGTCGCGCGAGAGCGTGCCTATGAGATCGGTCCACTGGGCTTGCGCATCCTTGAGCTGCCCCGTGGCCCACAGCTCCAGGGCCTCGCGGAGCGCGTCCCTGTCGAGCAGGGCAGCGCGCAGGGTGGGCGTCGGCACCGCCTCGGCGTGGGCGAAAGCGTAGGGCTTGCCGGCGCGATCGGCGGCCAGAAAGCCGTGGTAACTGCGGTCGCGAGCCACGGCGGTCCATACGGTTACGGCATCCTCGGTCCGACCAAGGCCGTGCAGGGCGCGTCCCTGCCAGTACTGCCACTTGACGCTGGTGCGTTCGGCGTCGGGGAGCAACTTGATCGCGTCGATGAGTGCCGGCCAATCGTTGGCCCGCATCGCCGTGCGGCCGCGCCAAGCCGCGGTTTCCAGATCGTAATAGGCGAGGGAGTCGAGGGCGCCAGCCGCCTGCGGGGCGAGGTCACGGGCGAAGGACAGGGCGATGCGGCGCTCGATGCGGTGGTCGAGATCGCGGGTCAGGGCGCCCTCGGCGCGCAGGCGCGCCAGATGCTCGGCCGCCTCGCCCGGATAGCGTACGGCCAGGCGATCGAACGCTAGGTAGAGCCACTGGGGATCGTCCGCCGCGAGGGTGATGGCGTCCGCGCGCGCCAGCGCCTGACGGGGTTGTTCGGTCGCTTGGGTCCAGCGGGCGGCGCGTGCCTGGGCCCGCGGTCCGGCCTTGCGCGAGAGGTAGCGGGCGAGGCCCAGCTGGCGGGACTTCAACGCCAGCTGTACGCGGTCGTGGTAGTGGTTCAGGCCTAGCATGCCGTTGCGGGCGAGCCAAGCGAAGGCGGGGTTGCAGGCGTCCGGCTGGCTGTGCCCCACCAGCCAAAGGGTGCGTGCGTCGTCTTCGATCTGCGCCAGATTGGGGTTTGCAGAGTCGAGGCGTGCGCTGAGCTGATGGCAACGTAAGGTGACGTCGGGGCGTGTTACGCCGCGCCACGTGGCGAGGTACTCGCTCCAGCGCTCCTGCTTGGCCAAATGCAGGAGCCAGCGGTAGCGCAGGCGGCGTGCGGGCAGGGCCTCGCCGTGGCGGCCGAGGAAGTCCGCGATATCGCGCGGGCCGCGGGAATCTAGGTCAGCGCCGAGCCAAGCTGCTTCTAGGTAGGGGTAGAGCAGGTAGTCTGCCGACACCTCCTCGAGGGCGCTGCGCTCGCCGCGCATGGCCTTAGGCAGGGCGCGACGAAAGGCCGCGCGCTGCGTTTGCAGCTCGGGCGATTCAAGCAGGGTGAGTACGGGGTCGGGACCGCTCTGCGCCGCCGCACCTAAGGGTGCGCTAAGGCAGATGAGAAGGGCCGTGAAGATACCGCATTGGTGGCGTCGCCGAGGTTCGGCGAGGCGGAAACTAGAGGATCGCGCGCGATCCATGACGAGCGGACTCCCTGTGCTGCCCCCGCCTCGACGCCCCTGCGGTGGTGCGGGGGCGCCAGGCGGGCAACGTGCCGTGCACCGTGCACGCCGTGGCCGCGATCGTCTCGGCGGCCTAGCCGATGCGCACGAGGCGCGTGCGGTCGTCTCGGACGACCTCCAGGAATAGTACGTTAGCGCCCGAGGCCGCGTCGGTAAATTCGTCGATGTCGGTGATCGGCTGGCTATTGACGGTGGTGACCACATCGCCAGCGCGCAGGCCGCGAACGGCGGCCGGGCTGTTGTTCACCACGGAGGTGACTAGCACGCCCTCGACGCTCGCGAACTCTGGCATGTCGTCGTCGATGTTGGAGAACTCAGCGCCTTCGAGGCCTTCGTGCAGGGTGGCCGCCTGCAGCGGCTCTTCCACCGGCTGCGCTGAACCCAGACGGGTCTTGACGGTGCGCTCCTTGCCCTTGCGGACCAGAGTTACTTCCACCTCGTCGTCCGGGCGCATGAGGCCGATCATGTTGCGCAGCTCGGCAGCGGAGTCTACCGCATCGCCATTTA
Source organism: Pseudomonadota bacterium (assembly GCA_039193195.1). Classification (NCBI taxonomy): domain Bacteria; kingdom Pseudomonadati; phylum Pseudomonadota; species Pseudomonadota bacterium. Next base: position 4,736 of record JBCCWS010000020.1, on the reverse strand, counting down.
CACCTACGATCACATCGCCCGCGCGGATGCCGCCGCGGTCGGCCGCGCTCTGCGGCACCACGTCAGAGACCAAGGCGCCGTTGTTCACGCTCAAGCGCATCTCCGAGGCGACCGCCGAGTCCACGGTGTAGATATTCACCCCGAGCAGGCCGCGACGCACCTCACCGTACTCGAGGATCTGGTCCATGATCGTGCCTGCCATATTGATGGGGATGGCGAAGCCGATGCCGATGTTGCCGCCGCTGCGCGAGATGATGGCCGTATTGATGCCGACCAGCTCGCCGCGCAGGTTCAAGAGGGCGCCGCCGGAGTTGCCGGGGTTGATCGAGGCGTCGGTCTGGATGAAATCCTCATAGCTCTCGATATTCACGCCGGAACGGCCGAGGGCGCTGACAATGCCGGAGGTGACCGTGCTGGTGAGACCAAAGGGGTTGCCGATGGCCACCACGAAGTCGCCCACTTCGAGGACGTCGGAATCGCTCAGCGACACTTGCGAGAGTGCGACGCCTTCCATGTCTTCGATGCGTACGACTGCGATGTCCGAGGGCTCGTCGCTGCCGACCAGCGTCGCCGACAGCTCGGTGCCATCGTAGAGGCTGATGGTGATCTCGTCGGCGCTAGCCACCACGTGGTGATTGGTCACGATGATGCCTTGAGCGGCGTCGACGATGACGCCGGAGCCTAGGCTGCGCTGCGGCCGTGGCTGCTGAGGCTGACCGGGATTGCCGAAGAAGCGGCGTAGGAACGGATCGTTGAAGGGCGAATCCTCACCGGGCTGTTCCGCCTCCACGGTACCTTCCGTGGCGATATTGACCACGGCGGGGGCGACCTCCTTGATCATCGGCGCCAGGGACGGCAGCGGCTGCCCGTCCACCGCTACGGGGAGGGCAGCGGAGACCGCGCCGGCGGTGAGCAGGCCCGTCAGCGCTGCGCCCGCGCAGGCGACGGAGATGAGGGGAGAACGGGTGATTGGCATAGGTCGGCGCCTCGTTAGTGGGTCCTTGAGGAAAAGAGCTGGCGATGCTCGCCGTTACGCCATGGTTGCGTGAGCATCAGCCTTGGGTCTGTACGGGTAGCGTTCGCCGCCGAGCGCTTATAGGAGTCAACCGGCGCAAAACACACTCTGTGTGATCATCAATGACCGCTGGCGACCGTCAAGGTTCCTGTGCCCATCTAGGGCACGAACCCGGCAACCTTTACGGTAAACCGGGCTCGTGGGGCTACATGTCCGTGCTAGGCACTGACAGTCGCGATATGTCGGCGGGCAGAGCTGGCGGCCTGGCCCGCCGGGCTCGGCCGCTAGGCATCCGCCCGCCGCGCGGGCCTACTGTACGCGCACGTCGATGCGTCGCGGCTGCACCTGCGGCTGCTTCGGGATCGAGACTTCGAGCACGCCGTCAGTGCTGGTGGCCTCGATCTGCTCCACGTTCGCCGTCTCCGGCAGGCTGAAGCGACGGTAGAAGCGGCCCGCCACGCGCTCGGCCTTGCGAAAGCCCTTGGCCTCCTCTTCGCCGCGCGTCTCACGGGTGCCGCTCAAGGTCAGCGTACCACTCTCGGTGGTGATCTGAATGTCCTTAGCCTTGACGCCCGGCAGGTCCGCGCGCAGAACGAAGCGCTCGTCCTCTTCCTTCACGTCGACCGCCGGCACCCAGTCGGCGCTGACAGCGGTGTCTGTGTTGCTTGCGTGGTAGCGCGGGACGCGCGCGTCGAGCACGTTCTCAAGTTCGTTTTGCAGCTGGTGCATCAGAGTCCAGGGCTGCTGGTAGCGAAGGATCGTCATGGTGTGTTCCCCTCAGCGAGATGGTTGTTTCGGTGAAGCTTGACCTATGGCTTTGGCTTCGGATTTCAAGCGCTGACGGAACCGATTTGGCGGCCCCTGCGCGAAGTGCCTAGTGGTGTATGGGTTGGCACTGGGGTTTCCAAGGGGCGGGCGGGCACAAGATGTAGGGGCAGGACATGCTGCACCGCATATCCACAAGCCACCGAAAACACGGCCGCTCGAAAATTAATCACTGCGGATTATCTGTCTGTTTCCCCTCTACTTATTGGCGGATCTATCCACGGAATAGCTCACCAGATTTCCACTTGACGGGATGGGTCTCGCACACATAACCTAAAGTCATCCACTAGATCTAGTGGTGAGCGAGCCATCTAACCACACAATATGGGGTCCGAGCGGGCGATGCAGGTCGTCGCGATCGCCGATGCCAACCTGCCCCCGTCGCTATGTGGGCAGTGCACCAGGGGAAACTGAGGGGATACATGAGCAGCGAACTAGCCTTGCCTGAGCGCGACGTGACCGAGATCCCGTTGCAAGACGCGAGCCAGGACATTTGGTCCCGTAAGTACCGCTTGGTGGCCAAGACCGGCGAGCCGGTGGACGACACCCTCGACGACAGCTTCAAGCGCGTCGCTCGCGCGCTCGCGGAAGTGGAGTCGGAAGACCGCCGCGAGCTCTGGCACGAGCGCTTCCTCTGGGCCCTGCGCCGCGGCGCCGTGCCCGCCGGCCGCATCCTCTCCAACGCCGGCGCCCAGGAGCACAAGCCCGCCACCTCCACGATCAACTGCACCGTGTCCGGCACCATCCACGACTCCATGGACAACATCCTGGAGCGCGTGCATGAGGCCGGGCTTACGCTGAAGGCGGGCTGCGGCATCGGCTACGAGTTCTCCACCATGCGCCCGCGCGGCGCCTACGTCTCGGGCGCCGGCGCCTACACCTCCGGTCCCCTATCCTTCATGGATATCTACGACAAGATGTGCTTCACCGTGTCGTCCGCCGGCGGTCGCCGCGGCGCGCAGATGGGCACCTTCGACGTGGGTCACCCGGACGTGGTCGAGTTCATCCGCGCCAAGCGTGAAGACGGCCGCCTGCGCCAGTTCAACCTTTCGCTCCTGATCACGGACGAGTTCATGAACGCCGTGCGCGAGGGCAAGAACTGGAAGCTCGCCTTCCCCGTGAGCGAGAAGGACCCCGAGTTCGAGAGCCTCGACTTCGACGATCCCGATCAGGTGGTGTGGCGCGAGTGGCCCACGGCGGACAAGTACATCCGCAACGATGCGGGCCTGGTGGCGTGCAAGGTCTACAAGCAGATGCCCGCGCAGCGAGTGTGGGATCTGATCATGACCTCCACCTACGATTTCGCTGAGCCGGGCTTCGTGCTGATCGACCGGATCAACGAGAAGAACAACAACTGGTGGACGGAGAACATCCGCGCCACCAACCCCTGCGGTGAGCAGCCCCTGCCGCCCTACGGCGCCTGCCTGCTCGGCTCCGTGAACCTAACGCGCTTCGTCGTCGATGCCTTTACGCCCCAGGCGCGCTTCGATTGGGACGGCTTCCGCGAAGTGGTCAAGGTGTTCACGCGCATGCTGGACAACGTGGTGGGGATCAACGGCCTGCCCTTGGGGCCTCAGCGCGATGAGATCGAGGCCAAGCGTCGCCACGGCATGGGGTTCTTAGGGCTGGGCTCCGCCATCACCATGCTCTGCATGCGCTATGGCTCGAAGCCGTCCTTGGAGTTCACGGAGGAGGTCTCCAAGGAGCTGGCCCTGGCCGGCTGGCAGACCGCCCTCGAGCTCTCCCGCGAGAAGGGCCCCGCGCCGATCATGAACCAGCAGTTCGAGGTCACCGCCGACATGCTGGCCAAGCGCCCCGAGATGGCGAGCGACGGCTGGCGCGTGGGCGATCAGGTGCCGGGCCGCGTGCTCCACGCCCGCTACAGCCGCTACATGCAGCAGGTCGCCGGCATCGCGCCGGAGCTAGTGGACGAACTGGCGAACGTGGGCGCTCGCTTCACGCACCACTCCTCGATCGCGCCCACCGGCACGATCTCGCTTTCGCTCGCCAACAATGCCAGCAACGGCATCGAGCCGAGCTTCGCCCACCATTATATTCGCAACGTGATCCGCGAGGGCCGCAAGACCAAGGAACGGGTGGATGTGTTCTCCTTCGAGCTCCTCGCCTATCGCGCGCTGATCAACCCCGCCGCGATGCCGGACGGCGAGGGCGAGACGGCCCTGCCCGACTACTTCGTGACCAGCGATGCGATCACCCCGCGCGAGCACGTGGACATTCAGGCCGCCTCCCAGCGCTGGATCGACTCCTCGATCTCCAAGACGGCCAACGTGCCCACGGACTATCCCTACGAGGACTTCAAAGACATCTACATGTACGCCTACGAGAAGGGGCTGAAGGGCTGCACCACCTTCCGCTTCAACCCCGAAGCCTTCCAGGGCGTACTCGTGAAGGAAGATGACCTCAAGAACACGTGCTACGAGTTCACCCTCGAGGACGGTTCCACCGTGCGCCTGCGCGGCGACGAAGAGGTGGAGTACGACGGCGAGACCCACACCGCTGCCAACCTCTATGACGCCCTCAAGGAAGGGTATTACGGGAAGTTCTGAGCGACCGGCCGCGGCGCGCGGAGATGCGTTCTTGCATCGCCTCGGCCCGGCCCCACTGACACAGCATTCAAGGTAGGCGCCCGCCGCAGCGACATGCCGCTGGCTGGGCCGCCCCGACACTCGAGGAAGACATCATGGCCGTGAAGATCGCCAAGAAGATCACCAAGTACCGCGTCGACAAGAGCGAGGCGCCCGCGGCGGAGCCGGCTCCTGCGCCTGCGGCGGCCGCGCCGGCGCCGGCGGCGCCAGCTGCTGCCCCGCCGACCAAGGCGGAAGTCATTCGGATGCACGAGTCCGTGGACCGCCCGGACATGCTCATCGGCTCCACT
>JBCCWS010000019.1 GCA_039193195.1 Pseudomonadota bacterium | reverse complement strand
CTGTTCAGACACTGACGCACCTCGCGAGCTTCAGGTCTTCACACCATCGACGAACGCGGGCTACGGCCGGTGACGCCACGAGGGCGTAAGCACTCAGGTTACTGTCCACCAATCGCTTGGCTTAGCTCGCCTGCCTCGAGGGCGGTCCAACCAAAGCGCTAACCTGCGCAAGGGCGACAGGGCAAGCCTCAGCCACAGGCGATGCCGACGCTTGGTGAAGTCACGATTGAACGGGCACACGCGCATGCAGATGGCGCAGTCCGACGCGAGCTGGGTCCAGAACCCGAAGCACTTCTCGGCATCAGACGTCCACTTGCGAACGCCTTTGATCGCTGAGGGCTGCGTGGAGAGCGCCGGGGATCCGTAGGGTAGTGCCTTGACCGGGCAGGCATCGGCGCACTTTGTGCAGATATCACAGAACGCCGCGACGCCCAGCTTGCGCGGTGTGTCGTGCTGCAGCGGCAGAGATGTGTAGATCTTCGAGAAGCGCAGGCGCGGCCCAAACTCGCGCGTGATCACCAGCTGATTGCGCGCATACTCCCCGAGCCCTGCCTGAAGCGCGTAGGGAATGACCAGCCCCGTGTCGTTCATGGAGGCCACGGCCTCATAGCCGAGATTTCGAATGTACGCCGCCAGCTGCATGACGATGGACGCTTCGTGCGAGTACTCACGGCCGGTTGCTGCCCCCGCTAGCGCGGAGGGATACGTGCTCACCAAACGCTCGTCCATCTCGTGTCCTAGGACGATTACGTGGGTAACACCACAGGGCAAAGCGTTCTCTTCGCCACTCATGTCGCGAGTGTCCACCCGTGAGGCGTATTGCCAACGTGAATCGAGGCGGGTGATGCCGCAAAGGTCCGCCCCGAAGAACCCTGCGATGCGCTTGATCTCGCGGCTCATGGCTGCCGGGTCATCCACTTCGACCGTCTCGGTAGCGACGGGCGTATCGTTCTCGATCGGTGCCTGAAAACCCTCCCGCTTGCCTTGCTCGGCGCGTCGGTTCGAGATCAGGTCCGACATCAACCAACTTGCGTTGCGCAAGGCGAAATCGCGCTGCGTGAAGCCATCGCCACGGCGCGGGATCGCTTCCATGCGGTATGAGGCGAAAAAGGCATCGGACCTGGCGCTGCGGACCGTGGAGTCCCAGAACGCGCGGGAGAAGATATCGTCGCGCTGGTGGAAGGGCGCGAAGTCGTCCGTGACCTCGATCCCCGCTGTGGCATCGTCTGGTGCAGCGCATTTGCTTGCCATGCGCTCCATTGGAGCAGATGGCGGGGCGGGGATGCCAGGGGTCAGCGCCTGCCCAGAGGCGCTACCACGGTCGACTGAGGAGTGCGCAGAGGTTGCTGGCGTCGTGCTCGGCCACTTGGATCTCGCCTTCGCAGTCGATCGTCGCGTCGTTGCGACCGCTCGAATCGTCGCCCCAGTAGCAGGTGTCGGTCTCCTGGCCACCGTCTAGCACATCGCTGACCTCGTCGTCCTGGAAGCACTCGCCGCCATCGAGGACATCGTTGCCCCGTTGGCCGTAGAGCTCATCGTCCGCGCCGCCGCCACACAACGTGTCGTTGTCGGCCTGCCCCTTGAGGATGTCGTGGTCATCGCCGCCGCATAGCAGGTCGTTGTCGTCGCCGCCCCAGAGCTTGTCCTGTCCATCGCGACCGTACAGATCGTCGTGGCCGTCTTCGCCGTGGAGGTTGTCGCGGTCGAGATCGCCCCAGAGCACGTCGTCGCCGTCGCCGCCCCAGATCTCATCATCACCCCAGCCGCCGTCGATGTAGTCATCGCCACCATTGCCGTAGATGGTGTCGTTGTCGCCGTTGCCGTAGAGGTAGTCGGTGTGGCTGCCGCCGCGGATGACGTCGTTGCCTTCGCCGCCCTTGATCTCATCGCCGCCGCCACCGCCGCAGATCACATCGTTGCCGCCCTTGCCTTTGATGATGTCATCGCCGCCACCGCCGTGGATGATGTCGCGCCCTGACGTACCGTTGATCACATCGGCGTTGTCAGTGCCGGAAATAGTCACCGCGTGGCCGTCACAGGTGGTGGGCACGGAAGCGCTAGCAACGATACCCCAGGTGCTGAGGAGGGTGGCCAACACCGCTACGGTCGCGTGCTTCACTCGAGTGGTCATCGGGAACTCCTAGTGGTTCAACGTTGGGTTGCGATACTGGAGTTCGCCGTTTGCGCGCGGCATCTGACACGGGGCGACAACGATGTGAGTGCGATCCGCGGCGGAGGAGTGTCACCGCCCGCCTGTGGTTGACCATACGGTGCGCACTCACAAATGCCCAACGCCTCTCCATCGGTTGTGACAACACCACCCGCGCGGGCACAGTAGTCGACTCATGAACAATCCAGGCTTGGCCCGTACGTTCCGGGCTGACATCCAGAGCCACTGGCTCGCTTGATGATGCCGCTAACCTATGTTGGAGCCCGCTATGGTGCGCCTGCTTCTGCTCGCCCTGCTTGTGACCGGCTCAGCCATCGCCCAACCCAGGCTTGTCGAACTCGTGGACGGTACGGATCTGACGGCGCCACTCGCCGGCCTCCAAGTGAGCCTGATGGAGAACGGGCGTGCCGCTGAGGGCTGGGCCTTAGGCTTCGCATCGCTCGGCCCGATGGGCACCGATCCCATGCGCCGCGATCACAAGATCCGCGTGGCATCGATTTCCAAACTGGTCGTGGCGATCGGCCTGATGAAGTTGGTGGAAGCTGGCAAGCTGGATCTCGACGCCGACGTCAGCGAGTACCTGGGCTGGCGCCTGCGAAATCCTGCCTTTGCGGATGCGCCGATCACGACCCGCCAGCTGCTCACGCACACCTCGTCCCTGCGCGACGGGACGGCCTATTCCATTCCCGCCGGCCAGGGCGCACTACGCGATTTCTTCACTGAAGGCTCCGCACATTGGGAAGAAGGCGCCCACTTCGCGGCGGGCGCAGGACGCGAACCCGGCGCCTACTTCACCTACTCGAACCTGGCCTTTGGCGTGCTCGGCTCGGTCATCGAACGACAAAGCGCCGAGCGATTCGATCGGTACATGGCCCGCGCGGTGCTCGATCCCCTCGGCATAAGTGCGCGCTTCAACGCCTGCGCCATCGCGCCCGGGCAGCGCGCGGCAGGCTTTCGCAAGCGCCCTCAGGAGGGCGATTGGAACCCGGCAGGTCCCTGGGTCGCCCAGGTGGACGATGGCCCGCCGCATTGCTTTTACGGGGGCAGCGATCCGACGTTCGTCAAGTCCTTCCTGCAGGACTACGAACTCGGCAGCAACGGCACGCTATTCTCCCCCCAAGGCGGCTTGCGAGCGAGCGCAGACGACCTGCTCGTGGTCCTGCGCATGCTCGCCGGTCGCGGCATGATCGACGGTCGCCGCATCCTCTCCGCCGGCACCGTCGAGACGATGCTCGCGCCGAGCTGGACGCTGAACGAGACAGGTAGCAACGGGCTCTCGGCAGGCGAAGTCGCCCCCGGCGGCCCGACCGATGGCCTCATGACCAGCTACGGCCTGTCTGTGCATCGTGTCGACATGCGCAGATGGGGCTTTGAGGCCGGCCCGCGCCTGCTCGTCGGCCACCTCGGTGAAGCTTACGGTGTCCTTAGCCACGCGCTGTTTGACCCGCAAAGCGGCGACGGCATCGTCACCATCATCTCCGGCACGGCGGATGACCCCGCGGCAGCGACGCCCGGCACGAGTCCGCTGTACCGCGTGGAGGAGGAGGTGTTGCGGTGGTGGCTGAGGAGGTAAGCCCGTGGCGGCGCCGAGGGCGCGTCAACTTGTCGCGCCCCACTACCCGGTGAGCGCTTTGATTTGGGCCGCAGTCCCAACGGATGACCCATGGACCGATCTACTCGCGGGCGCGCACGCCCCCTTCGAGCTCGACTTGATGGGTAGCACCGTCAGCGATGCCTTGCGCCGCTGGTTCTGCGCCATCAAGGTGCGCGTCCCCTTGCCGAGCACGCTCTCCCTGAGCAGCGAGACCGTCACGTGCTTCAGCGCGCCCCAACCAGCCGCCGGAGGCTTGTAGCCGTGGATCTTCTCTCTTTGCATCGCGGGGACACCGATGCGTCGGGGGTAGGAGGTTCCTGACTTTCAGGACGGCCGAGAGCCTGAGTCACACACGACGCGCGGTCCAACGGATTACCTCGATCGCCTAATTGGTACGCTCTATTGCGCCGCGGCTGACGTGAACTGACTCACAGGCACAATTGCCACCAGGGCCCCCATAGTGTGCTGCCCCGGGGGCGTGCTCATCGCGCCAACAGCGATATGGCCAGAAGCAGCGCGCCAAGTCCGCTGGCCACCGTGCGCAAGGTATTCAGTCGAGTCCAACGGTTCAGATAGTGCTCCCACACGGGCAGCGCCTGCGGGGACGAGGCATCAACCGCAGCGAGTGCGTTATTCAGCGGCACATTCCCCGCGCCTGTGACCAGGAAACAACCGAGCAGGTAGAGCAGGCCGCCAGTCGCCGCCCACGAGACGCCGGGACTACCCCAGGTCATGGCGGCCCGCACCGCCACGATCAGCGAACACACCGCCGTTCCCATGAAAATCCCTAAGAACACGGGATTGAGAATCAACGCGTTGATCGACTGCATGGCGGCGATGCCAGCTGGAGCCTGGAGACGCGCCAGCACCTCCATTACCGTGTTGGAGAAGATGAAGAACAGGCCCGCCATCATCGCCGAACCAATCAGCGCAGCGATCACGAAGGCATTGGTCAGTGCGCTCATTCACTGGCGCTCCACACGCCAGTGGCAGCCATCTCGCGCGCGTAGGCAGCAAAGTCCTTGGGCGGGCGGCCAAGGGCACGCTGGATGCCGTCGGTAAGGTAGGCGTTACGCCCGTCCAACACCGTGGCGAAGAGATAGTCGAGCATCCACACGACGTCCTGGGGAGCGCCCGACTCCCTCACGCCGTTGACGAAGGCCTCGTGGGGCACGGGCACATAGTCGATGATGCGGCCGGTTGCTTCGGACAAAGCCTGCGCAACCTCATTCAGCGTGAGCATACGAGGACCCGTCACCTCGTGGACCTCGCCGCGGTGACCGGGCTGGGTCAAGGCAGTGACCACCACCTCGGCGATGTCATCCACGTCGACGAAGGGTTCGGGCGTGTCGACATCGGGCAGCGTAACCCTCCCGGCCCGGACCATGTCGAGGAAGGCTCCCTCGGAGAAGTTCTGGTTGAACCAGCTAGCGCGGACGATGGTCCAGTCGATGCCACATGCCTGAACGATGGCTTCGCAGGCCTGGGCTTCCTCCTCGCCGCGACCGGAAAGCAGCACTAGGTGCTCAACACCGTGGTGCGTGGCTCTGGCCACCAGAGCGGTGATAGCGTCGGTGGCGCCCGGCATGGCCAAGTCTGGCGCGTAGTTGATGTAGACCGCCCGAGCGCCCTGCAGACAGGTCTCCCAGGTCGACTCCTGACCCCAATCGAAGCTCGGTACGGCCGAACGCGAACCTAGGCGCACGGGGATGTCGGCAGCGCGCAGCCCTTCGGCGATGCGGCGGCCGGTCTTACCGGTGGCGCCTAGGACCAGTACCGGGCGGCGATCGGTTGCGTCGGAGGGTGCTTGGGTGTTCATGGCGGGCTCCATTGCTGAGGTGACTGTGCTGCCAAATGATCGCCAGACGGTCGCGGGGACTCTTGACCGCACACGCCTCGGCATTGACCGCGGGCGCCAACCAGATGCCAGACGCGCCTCACACCCTTCGTGCTACCGTGGACAGCCAGGGCCAAGCCCCACGGCCCGCGTGAGGCAAGCGCCGTGAGCGGTGACGGGGCGCATGCACCCACGGACCGGCGACATGCTGACTGACCAAGAGATCGAAGCGTTCTACACCGTCGGCTGGTTGCTCAAGCCCGAGCTCTTCAACGCTGCAGAAGTCGACGCCATGCGCGCCTGCTTCTCAAACCTGGAGCGACTGGCCAGCGATATGCCACGTGCCGGGTTACGCGAGGGTTCGCAGTTCGTGCTCGGCGAGCGCGGCGGGGCGCAGGTCATTGAGCGAGTCGTCTGGGCTGGCAGCTCTCAGCCGTACCTCCTCGAGATCGGCAGCGATGCGCGCCTAACGGTGCCGGCCGCGCAGCTGCTCGGCAGCCTCGCCGTCGACCAGTTGCTCAGCCAAGCGCACTTCAAGCGACCCCACGACGGCGTCGTATTCGGCTGGCATCAGGACATTCGACACCGGGACAAGGGTGGCGACACCTGGCGCGACGCCAACGGCCGCGGCAGCTTCGTACAGGCCATCATAGTCCTCGACGCCATGACGCCCGACAGCGGCCCCTTGCAGTTCATCGCCGGAAGTTCGCGCTGGGGTCAGGTGGATTTCACCGAGCACGACTACAACGATCCAAACTGCACCCTGCGGCGAGGACTTTCGATGGTCGTCTCGTGGCGCGCGCCGGGGCGATTGACACCAACGCCCTCGACACCGCCCCCCAGCCCCTCACAGGCCCGCCGCCGCCTGAGCTGCACGGTGTTGTGCTCACACCCATCGGCCCCTGGCCGGCTGCAGCTCTTCCAGCGACGCACGCTCCTTCTCCCCGCGGCTGACGGCCTTGGCCCGAGCGCAAGCCGCCGGCGCCAGTGCTGGCAGACTTGCCCCCTATCCACTGGCCCGGGAACGAACCCGGTGGACCCAGCGCAGTGAACTCTCTAGACCATATGGTGGTGGTCGCCTATCTCGGCGCCTTGCTCTTCCTCGGTTACCGCTTGCGGGAACAGAAGGTGGAGCAGGACTACTACCTCGGCGGTCGGCGCATCGGCTGGTTCCCACTCACCCTCTCCACCATGGCCACCCAGCTCTCGGCCATCAGCTTCATCTCCGCCCCGGCCTTCGTCGGCCTGCGCGAGGGTGGTGGGCTCAAGTGGCTCACCTATGAACTAGGTTTGCCGATCGCCATGGCCCTGATCATGTTCGTCATCGCCCCGGCCTTGTACCACTCGGGCGTGGTGAGCATCTACGACTACCTAGAGAAGCGCTTCGCTCGCTCCACACGTGTAATGATCAGCATCGCCTTTCAGGTCGTGCGCGCTTTCTCCACAGGCATCATGGTGTACGCCATGAGCATCATCCTGCAGGCGGTGTTGGGCATGCCTCAGTGGCAGTCGATCCTCGCTGTAGGCGTGATCACGATGGTCTACTCCGCCAGCGGCGGCATGCGTGCGGTGGTGTACGGCGACGCCCTGCAGATGGGGCTGATCGTGGTCGGCCTGATCGCCGTCGGTCTCTACGCGCTGCTCGCCCTGGGGGATTCAGGCGTCGACTCGTTCTGGTCAAGCGTCGAACCCGCTCGCCTGGTCACGGCGGATTTCAGCGCCTTCGGCTTCGAGGGCGATCAGTTCGGCTTCTGGCCCATGCTGCTTGGCGGCATCGTGCTGTACGCGTCCTACTACGGCTGCGATCAAACCGAAGCTCAACGGCTGCTTTCGGCGCGCAGCCTCGCCGACACGCGGCGGGTACTCTTAATGAACAGCTTGCTGCGCTTCCCGCTGGTGGTGCTGTACTGCCTCGTAGGGCTCGCCGTGGGCCTAGTGATACAGAGCGATCCAAACCTCCTCGCCCAGGTGCCTGCCGACAGGCCGGACTTCATGATGCCGATCTTCATCCTCGAGTTTCTGCCCCACGGCATGATCGGCATGCTGCTTGTGGCCGTGCTGGCGGCAGCCATGTCATCGCTGAGCTCCGCAGTCAATTCGCTGTCGGCCGTCAGCCTGAAGGATCTGGACGCCCTGGGCATTCGCCCCCGCGACGAGCAGCACACGGTGCGATGGGCGCGGACTGTCTCTGTGGTCTGGGGTTTGATGATCTTGGCGTTATCGCTGTTCGCAGGCGCCATCGCCCCGACGGTCATCGAGGCGATCAACAAGGTCGGGTCCGCCTTATTCGGGCCTATCCTCGCGGTGTTTCTGCTAGCCATCCTGAGGCGTCAGCGAAGCCCGATCGGCGCCAACGTGGGACTGCTGGTAGGTGTTGGGGTCAACCTCTATCTGTGGCGGGGCCATCCAGAGATATTCTGGATGTGGTGGAACGTGATCGGCTTCACCGTCACGCTCACGGTGGCAGCGAGCATTCGCGCGCTGACATCGCCTGCGTTTCTCAACACGGAAAAGGCCGTGGGTTCCCTGTACCGCCCCCCCCTGGTGTGGCGTGCCTACGCGAGCGCACTCGTCGTTTGGTTTGCGCTGATCGTTGTATTCATCGTCGCCGTCGCGCCGAATCTGCGCGGCGCCGAGGCACCTGCTCCGGTGACTCACGTGCGTGCCCCTGAGGTACTTGCGGGGTAATCGTCTTTATCCGCCCGCCGCAGGGCCGACTCGAAACGAACAATCGCCAATGCCCAATACGCTCAGCCTAATGTTCGTCTGCACCCACAACCGCTGCCGGAGCATTCTGTGCGAGGCGCTGGCGCGGAGCCTGAGCGAGGGTCGCATCACGGCGACTAGCGCGGGCAGCAGTCCGAGCGGCGAGGTACATCCGGATACGCTCGCCACGCTGCAAGCACTCGGCATCGACACCACCGGCTTGCGCAGCAAGTCCTGGGACCACTGCGACGGCAAGCACCTGGACGCCGTAATCACCGTATGCGACAGCGCTGCAGGCGAATCCTGCCCCCTGTGGCTAAGCAACACGGTCATCGCCCACTGGGGCCTGCCAGACCCGTCGAAGGTGGAGGGTGCGTCTGCGCGGGCTGCTGCCTTCGACGCTGTGATCGGCGTCATCGAGCGTCGCGTACGGCGCCTGCTTGCACACGACTTTGCCGTACTAGAGGGCGAGCGCTTGCGCGATGCTCTCGAGGGGATCGCAAAGACGCCCACCTGAGCAGGACTCTGCGGCGCCGACAAAGCCACTCGCCCCTAGCGGTAACGCTCCCCTCGATGCTCCACCCAGCCGCCGGCGATGTCTCCATCCGGATCGTGGTGGGTCCAGTGCACCACCCCGCCCCGATCGGTCCACTCGTACTCGCCGTAGACGCGGATCGGATCGTCCTCGCGGATGTCCGCTACGCGCGGCGCCAGATCGATGTTGTGCGCTACCAAGACCGTGTGGCCTGAAGAGGTGCGCATGATGAAGCGCTGATGGCGAGACCCGTCATTATCGTCCGCGAGGATGCGATCGATGCGCCCGTCGACGGTTAGCCAGGTGTCGCTGCGCCGCGCGGCGAAGAGGGATTCAACCGTGGGCCCACCCGCGCTCTCGCTGTTACCCATTGATAAACCACCGTTTTCCAGGACAGCAAGCACTGCGCCGGCGATCAGCAGCAGGGTCCCGATGACAGTTTTTGGCATCCGCACCAATCAGCCTCCCGAACAAAACAGCTCATCTGCTGTTGTGGGTGAAACCTTTTCGCGGGAGCTGACAACTCCCCATCAAGGTCGGGCGGTTTGGCGCTGAAGTGCCACCCCTCCCATGACGGCGCCCCCCCCAATCGCCGCCGTGGCCCGGTGCTTCGAGCCGACCCGTCCAACCGCTTCCCTGTGTGAGCTTACGCCCCGGTCTTCGGACCGGGGCGCTTTTTTTTGGGTGGCCCGTTTTCGGCTCGCGTGTGCTGCGTGCGGAAGGGCTTGCCCGATCCTGCGGCGGCTTTGGTGGGCGCGGCACTGCGCTTGCGACGGCGTCCCTCCGGCACCGCCCCCGTGCCAGCCGGCTGATAGCGCGGAATCAGATGGCGCTTACCGTTACCGATGAGATCTGCCCGCCCCATGCGGCGCAGGGCGTCACGCAGGAGCGGCCAGTTCTCCGCGTCGTGGTAGCGCAGGAAGGCCTTGTGCAGGCGGCGCTGACGCAAGCCCTTCGGCACCACCACGCCCTCGCTCTGCTCAGTGACCTTACGCAGGGGGTTCTTGCCCGAGTGGTACATCGCCGTCGCCGTGGCCATAGGCCCCGGCAAGAAGGCCTGCACCTGGTCGGCCCGAAACCCGTTCGCCTTCAGCCATAGGGCGAGCTCCAGCATGTCCTCATCGGTGGTGCCTGGGTGTGCCGCGATGAAGTATGGGATTAGGTACTGCTCCTTACCCGCTGCCTTCGAGTAGCGGTCGAACAGTTCCTTGAAGCGATAGTAGGTGCCCACGCCCGGCTTCATCATCGCCTTCAGCGGACCCTCGCCGATCGCCTCGGGGGCGATCTTGAGGTAACCGCCCACGTGGTGGCTAGCGAGCTCCTTGACGTACTCGGGGGACTCGATCGCGAGATCGTAGCGCACGCCGGAAGCGATCAGTATCTTCTTGATACCGGGAATCGCGCGCGCCTTGCGGTATAGGCTGATCAGCGGTGCGTGATCCGTGTTTAGGTTCGGACAGATCCCCGGGTAAACGCACGATGGGCGACGGCATGCCGCCTCGATCTTCGGGTCCTTGCAAGCCAGGCGATACATGTTGGCCGTAGGACCACCGAGATCGGAGAGAACCCCAGTGAAGCCCGGCACCTCATCGCGGATCGCCTCCACCTCCTTCAGGATGGACCTCTCCGAGCGATTCTGAATAATGCGTCCCTCGTGCTCGGTGATCGAGCAGAAGGTGCAGCCGCCGAAGCACCCGCGCTGGATGGTCACGGAGAAGCGAATCATCTCGTAAGCCGGAATCCTCTCCTCGCCATACTTCGGGTGCGCCACGCGTGCATACGGCAGCTCGTACACCGCATCCATCTCATTCGTGTGCAGCGGCAGCGGTGGCGGGTTCAGCCAAACATCCTTGTCGCCGTGGCGCTGGACGAGAGCGCGAGCGTTGCCAGGGTTCGATTCGAGGTGCAGGATGCGCGACGCATGGGCGTAGAGCACGGCGTCATCGACCACCTGCTCGTAGGCGGGCAGGCGAATGTAGCTCTTCGCCCGGTCGGCACGCGGGACGCGGCGTTGAAAGCGCACGACGTGCTCCTTCGGCGCTGCCGTCGGTTCGACCGGCGTGGGCGCGCCGGTGTCGCAGCCGCTGCCCGTACCCGCATCGACGTTGCCCATCTTCATCTCGTAGGGATCGGGATGGGCATCGATGCGGCCAGGTGTGTCGAGGTGGGTTGAGTCGATCTCAGTCCAACCCTCGGGCAGCTGGGGTCTTAGATAGGCCGTGCCGCGCACGTCCTTCAGCTCGGCGATGTCCTCGCCCGCCCCGAGGCGGTGGGCGATCTCGACGATGGCGCGCTCGCCGTTGCCGTAGACAAGGAGGTCTGCGCGCGCGTCCAGCAAGACGGAGCGGCGGATCTTCTCCTGCCAGTAGTCGTAGTGTGCGATACGGCGGAGGCTCGCCTCGATGCCACCGATCACCAGAGGCACGCCAGCGAAGGCCTCGCGCAGGCGCTGGCTGTAGACGACGACGGCCCGATCGGGGCGGGCGCCGCCGGCACCGCCCGGCGTGTAGGCG
This sequence comes from Pseudomonadota bacterium, assembly GCA_039193195.1. Lineage (NCBI taxonomy): Bacteria > Pseudomonadati > Pseudomonadota > Pseudomonadota bacterium. The sequence continues at coordinate 89,112 of JBCCWS010000019.1, read as the reverse complement.
TCGTCGGAGCGGCGCTTACGATCCGAGGTGTAGCGGTTCACCATCGAGTCCATGTTGCCCGCGGTGATGCCGAAAAAGAGGTTCGGCCGGCCTAAGGCCTGGAAATCCTTGGTCGACTGCCAGTCCGGCTGCGCGATGATGCCGACGCGGAAGCCCTGGGCTTCCAGCAGACGGCCGACGATGGCCATACCGAAGCTCGGATGATCAACATACGCATCGCCTGTCACGACGATGATATCGCAACTATCCCAACCTAAGACATCTATCTCCTCGCGGGACGTGGGCAGGAAGGGGGCGACGCCGAATCGGTGCGCCCAGTAGGGGCGATAGCCGAATAGCGGTGGCGCCTCGGGCATGGCGGTGGCGTGTTGCATCGCCGAATTGTAGCACTGAGGCATGGGCCGAACGGACGCCGTCGAACCGATACGGTGGCATCCGCGCCTCCCTCCCTCACGCAGGGACTCGCACGGTCCGCCGCGCCTAGGGCGATGTCAACCCCGCCGCGTCCGTATATGCGTTGGCAAAGGTACGGCGAACATCCGCGGGCAACAGCAGATCCCTCGCCGAACGCCAGCGCGCAACGACGTCCCCATAGCTCCTTTGGAGCGTGGCAGGCGTCATGCGGTTGATCTTTCCCCAGTGATGGGTGTGGGGAATGTCGCTAGCTTCCAGGGCACCCCAGGCAGCGCTTAAGAACTCCCTAGTACGCCTTGAATCAACCCCATCGAGCTCGATCACACAGGTGCGATCGTAACGGGTGAAAGCGAGATGTCCCAGGGAGCCTTGCACGAAGCGCAACGCGAAGATAAGGCCAGGTCTAACCTCCCGATGCACATCGAGCAATAGCTCGTAGGCGTCCCACAAGCGCTCTAGCGGCACAGCGATAGCGCTTGCGCTGGCACCAGCCCGTGGACGGGAGGTGCCAAAGGTCTCGCCCCAAGTGCCTAGTTGTCCTGAGTTAGAAGTTCGTTGATGAATTCGCACGCGAGTTGTTGTCCCTGAGCGCGGCGCGAGGACGAGCGTGGCAGGTCCCACGGGAGGAGGAGCAACGTGTTCAGGGGCGAAAACGTGCCGCGAATTCATCAACGAACTGCTAACTCAGGACACTAGCTCTGTTCGGTCGAACTCGGGCAGCTCCTGGTCGAAGAGCAATCCCACCAGCAGCTTCGCGCTAGGCGCGATGAGCTCTGTTAGCGCTGCGGCCTTGCTCAGCATGTCGTAGCCGATGCCGGTGCGGTCGCTGATCGTGTAGTCCGGCGTGTGGTCCGCGGGCATCGCTCGCTCGTGCATGAAGGTCAGCGAGACCTCCCGCGTGTCGTAGGGGTTGATGACGACCAGCGCGAAGTAGGGATCGCTGTCGAGGTTCGCCACCCCAACGGCCGGGAAGTCCAGCGCCTCGACGGCCACGCGAAACTGATCGTCGAAGGGCACATTTCGCCGCCGCGCTTCCAGCAGGAAGCTATCGCGAGCCTCCACTAGGGTTGCGTTGACCAAGCCACACGCACCCAAGTGCACGAGAGCCGCCTCGAATAGGCTGTCATCTTTGACGTGTTCGTCGATCCCGAGCATGCCAATGAAGCTGTCCGACACGACGGGCCGGGATGCCCGCTCGACCCACAGCGATCGGTCAGTCACCACCAGCAGTTGCAGGCCAACGACGTGTCCCTGGATGGCGCCATAGCCGATGGCGGAGCTGTAGGTGCCGGTGGCGATGGCACCTGGAATGGTCTGCCCATTGCTTGCCCCCGAGGTGGCAAGAGCACGGCCACTGCGTTCCAAGTGCCGATTGAGCTCTGAGATCGAGACCCCGATCTGACACAAGGTGAGCCGAGTCGGGTCGCCGTCGAAGTCGGCGCGGACCCGACCGGGCGATAGGTCGAAGATCCAGTTCATGGGTGCGCTGTTGAGCTGAAAACCATCGGTGACAGCCACCGGTGAGAAGGACCACTGGCCGCCGAGCGTGCGCAGTAAATGGCCCGCGTCGCGGGCTTCGCCGATGATGTCCTGAGCGACGCGGGTAGTCGCGAGGAGCCCGGAGACATTCGGCGGCCCTTGCGGGTTGGCTAAATCGATCTGTTCGGCAACACGCTGAGAAATATTTTCGTGCCAGTTCTTCTACACCTTCGATCCGTAGCGGAACTCGCGAGCGTTAGGCATCATCTTATCCTCCGCGGCTATCAGCACGCCCACCAAGGCTAGCGCTAAGTCGGTCTATGCCTCTAGAGCTCGCCTGACTGCGGCAGCTTGCGGCACTTCCACAGGCACCACGATGCCAAGGCAAATGACCGTGACGAGCGCATAGGCGGGGTTGGTGCGAACGCGCACCTCATCGAGGGCGTGATCGAGGCAGTTCCCGGCAACTTCTTCGCGCTCGACAATGCCCCAGAAATAGGCAGTGAGCGTCGCATTCTCGTAGCCAGTCGCGGGGTTCGGTTGGTCGACCACGAGGCGATGGCTGGCGCAACCCGCCATGCGGAACAAGAGGGGCACGAGCAAAGTCACTGGTACCAGGAATCGACCTGTTGGCGTCATCACGGATCTCCCGAACAGCCTTCCTCAAGATCAGCTCACGGATCGATTCTTTGCAACACCTATCTACAACGTTAGCTGTTCAGCCAAAAGCTCGTGCGCCGCACGGACGAACTCTCCTACTTCTGCTGGCCCCTAAAGGGCAAAGTACTCAGCACCCGTAGAGCCATCCAGCACCTTGCGGCGCGCTTATCGTGCTCAGCGGACGATCGTCACCTCAAGCACAGCGGAGTCGTCGTCGGTCTCCACCGCCATTACCACATCGCGAGGCACGCTCCAGTAGTCGCCCTCCTGGCGAAGGACGCGCTCATCACCAATCACGGTGATCAACTGCCCACCGCGCAGATGAATCACCAGGAACGCATCACCATCGATAGGCAAGCGATCGAGTGACAGGCCACCACCGAGCATCCAGCGCTCGATCGCGACGCCCACGGTGCGACCGCTAAGCAGCGCGAGCTGCCCGCTGCCAAGCTCGTCGCGCTTCACACGCTCGATGCGGTCCGCCCCCTCTTCTTGGCCAGTGCCTACAACGGGCAAGAGACCTAGGGTGATGATGATCATCGCCAGCGTCCATTCCGTGCGTCGTCGTATTCCAAGCGTACTCATGATTCCGGCTCCAGCATGTAGAGCGCTCCGCCGCTGTTACAGCTGCGGCCTGAGGCGACGAACACCCGACCGCCCGCGAGCGCTGGTTCGCCAAGGATGGCGACACTCCCCAGATCAATGGTCCGCAACACGTGCGGTCGGGGTACGACGTTAAAACCATTGGCCGCGCAGTCCGCGAGGGCGATCGCCGGGTTGCTGCACAGCGACGACGTCGAGGGCCAGGCGCTGGGGTCAGCAATCGCGACCAACCCACCCGATCCGGTGCCGACGTACACGATGCCGTGAGTGACCGATGGCGACCCGAGCTGGTATTGGTCACCTTGCACCGCTCCGGGGATATCAGCGATCCATCGCACTCGCCCGCCCGCACCGCCGCAGGCGTTGAAGGCGTGGAGCCGCCCAAAACCGGTGTCTGTAGTGTTCACGATATCCTCGCCGCCCGCCTCGCTGATGTAGGTGTCATCCCAGGCGGCGCCCGGGTAGAGGTAGCGGGAATCCCCGTGCGCTGTGCCCCACGCTGGATCGAATTCATAGCCGGGCGCACTGCCCGTAGGGGGGAATTGCCAGCGCGGTGAGTAGGCCGCGCCGGGATCGACTGCGTAGGTCCAACCGTCCTTCATACGCGACAGCACTAGATCGCCGCAGCTCGAGCGAAGCAAGCTCGGACCCGCCGACCAGTCCGGATCTCCATCCAACTCAAACGGCACGGGCTGCAGCTTCCAGTCGACGGCACCGCTAGAGGCGTTCAGGCGCAGCATGCTAAGACCGTGATTCGGTGAGGGCTCCGGCTGACAGCCACCGTTCCAGCACCTGCTGTTCCCGGTGGTGATGAAAATACCGTCCCGCCCGAAGCCGCCGGCGATAGGGCTCCACACGCCGCCACCGCGCGTAGAGGTCGCCTTAAAGTCAAACCCAGGGACGGGGTTGCCGGTGCTTAGTTCTACGGCGACCACGCGACCGTTCTGGATCGGGTTGTCTGCGTGGTTGGCGATCCCGATGTAGACACGATCGCCAAAGACCAGCGGTGGTGCGTACCCAGTCTGTTCGTGTAGTTCACCCTCGTCGCGTCGGGTCAGGCCGTTCAGCACCGCGATCTCGGGCGATTTCCAGACCTCGGCACCCGTCTGCACATCCAGAGCGAATAACCGTCCGCTGCCGAGGCCTGCACCAATGGACGGGTCGGGGGCAGCGAAGATCACGACATCCACCTCACCCTGCACGCGTCCGATCACGGCGCTCGCAGCGATGCCGCAGCTCGACGGATTGCTCTCGAACTGCGTACGCAGATCCGGCGACCCCGGCGGCGGGTATTCCCATTGGACTGCACCCGTGGCGGCGTCGAGGGCGTAGAAGCGGCCGTTGCCGTTGCCGATGAACACTCTGTCTTCGTGAACTACCGGCGAAGCGCGGAAGGCACGAGTCCCAGGCGGATCGAACTCCCAACCTACCTGGAGCCGCTTCACCTCGTACGGGTCGGCTAGCGCTGAGAGCTGGGTTTGGTTGGCGGAGCGCAGGGCGTTGTGGCGAAAGGCAGGCCAATCGCCAGAACAGGCACGATCATCACCCCCCAGATTCTCGCACTGGACATCGATCTCGTACACCCAAGCGCTCTCGCAGCTGCCGAGGCGTTGCACTACCGTGAGTGTCTGGCCATTGCCGAGCGGTGTGCTTAAGTTGATTACGTCCGGGCCGGAGTGACCGATCTCCGCACCATCGGCAAACACCAAAATCTCCGCACCCTCGACGTAGTCCGTGAGCACGACCTTGGAGTCCCCGGGCAGGGGCGGCTTGATGATCGGCGGGGGCAGGTCTTCACACGGGGTCGGGGTAACGGGCACCGACGGATCGCTGCTCGTGCAAAGCGATTGGGTCGCCGTGTAGCTAGCGGACGATACCTCGGGGTTGACGAGAATGATGTGTCCAGCCCCGCCCGGAGTGACCGTCGCCCCGACGCTCGTGCCAGCCTCGAAAACGTCGACAAACGCCCCGGTGGTTAGGGCGCCATGATCGGGTGCCGCCCCCCTTGCGATGACCCGATCATTACCCTCGTACACGTCGTGCACCGTCGGGACCTCGATCGTAGGCGGCTCCGCGCGCACAGTTTGCTCTGCGCTGGTTGCGGATTGCTCACAGAGCGAGGCGACTGCCCAGGTACGTGCATCTAGATTGAAAGCGGGAGTCACGCCGGTCCAGTTCAGGCCCCACTCGGGGGTGGCGTTGAAGGCACCGACGACATTGCCGCCCGCTGCGCCAGCATCGCGTGCGAGTACTTCCACGCGAGCCCCGGGCACGACATCGCTGACCCCGAGTGCCCGCCCACACTCCCACACGGGCGGCGCGTTGATGCGGGGCTGAGGGAGCCCTGCGGGATAGTCCTCCAGATGGGAAGTCACCGTCACCGCATTGGAGGGTGCACTAGTGAATCCGTTCACCGTCTGCGTCACCGTCAGTACCTGACCCACCTCGAACACCAGACCCGTATCGATGTTGACGCCCAGGGCGGGAAACTCGCCCGTGGCGGAGGCGATCGGCGTCGGATCTGCGTCGAGGTATACCTCGATCAAAGCACCTTTAATGAAGTGCTTTACCGCGACGTTCGTGGCGCAAGCGTAGATCGGGTGCAGCAGCGTCGGCGCGGAGATAAAGGCGCGGTCTTCGTCGTACTCGCCCTGGTTAGGTCTTACGTTCGGGTCGTCACTCGACGGGGGAGTGTCAGCGCTATCGCACCCTAGCAGCAGGAGCGAGGACAGCAGGAGCGCGGTCACCGAGCCCAGCGCCCGACCTGCGAGCCGTTCGGGCCTCGTGTTCTTGTCCCTACGTGAGGTGATCATCACTGCTGCCCATCCGTAACGATAACGGCATGCGCCGCCAGCGGCTTGTCCTTGGCGGGATTGGTAAGGGAGACTTCAACCCCCTCAGGCACGCTCAAGGACATGCCCATTCGCAACGCCTGCTCTTTACCATCCAGCGAAATTTCCCCATCACCTGAGCGAACGAAGATGAACGCTGCACCCTCAAGCACGGCGGGCGCACTGCGCATACCAGGACCTACCAAGAGATCCCATAGCTGCGTACTCACGCCTTCGTCGCCTGCAGAGCGATAACTGCGACGCACGAGCAGCCCAGGCACATACTCCCTAAACTCATTCCGCTTCGTGCCTGGTATCTGTTCCTCAACCCGAGCAGGAGCAACCTCGACCGGCCCGGGAGCCACTGCATCCTGCGCATTCACTGCGCCGACAGAGGACGCTATCACCGCCAGGGCGATCGCAGACTTTAGGGCTGCTGGCGTGCGCGAGGTCATTGCGGGTACTGAGCAATTCCGCCCATCATTAGATCGGCTCTCGGGAGAGTTCATAATCGTGTTGCGCCTTGGGTCGATCGTTGATAAGTCACTACTCTTGACCTGGATCGAAGAAGCAGCGAAGCCTGCAGCTGCGCGCAGTGGACTTAATCCAGAAGGCTACCCTTGTGCGTGGCTGCCTATAGACCTCAGCGACAGCTCGGCCGAAATCCTTGCATCGGCTGGAGGTAGCGATCGACTCACGCTAGCCGCTTACGGGGCGCCTACGCAGCCTTAGGTGCACTTATCGCCAGCGCCGGCACTAACCAGAGCAACGATGAACATCAAGACCATAACCGTCACTATCGAACGTGAAGGCAACCTGAGTGCTATCCCGATACCCTTTGACCCGAAAGCGGTGTTCGGCAAGGTGCGTGCGTCCGTGCGCGTCACGCTGAACGGCTACACTTATCGAAGCACCATCTCGCGAATGAGAGGCAAGACATTTATCCCGCTGCGAAAGAGTCATCGCGAAGCGGCGGACGTGGAGGGAGGAGACGAGGTGACCGTGCAGATCGCCGCGGACGAGGATGCCAGGGTGGTCGAGATTCCCACGCCGCTGGCCGATATGCTTGCGCAGGACGCTACCCTACGCAAGCGGTGGGACGGGTTGTCCTACACCAACCGCCGCGAATACGCGGAGGCGATAACCGACGCCAAACGACCCGAGACGCGTGAACGGCGGCTTGCCAAGACAACTGGAGTTACTTCGGCGCTAAGGCTGAGTGGCAAGGCGATGACCGGCGCCGCCCTGGCGCATAGTTCAGGCGCGAGAATGAGGGCACGGGCGACACTGCACCTTCGCGAGCGCGCTTCGATCGGGAAGCGCGTCTAGCGGCTACCGGCGTCAGCCAACGCCGGTAGCCGCGCGTAAGTTCCTTAGGCGGCAGACGTACGGCGACGACGCACCGAGAAACCGAGCAGTCCAAGCGCCCCGCCCATCAGCGGCAGTGCCGCCGGCACCGGCACCGCGGCCACCTCGAACGAGATCAGGTACACATCGCTGCTGGCCGTGAGCTGGCTGTCGAAGATGTAGCCTGCTCCAGTCTCCAGACCGTTGAACGCCGCCAGCTCGGCGAAGTTAAACGCCACGACGGAGTTTTGCGGTGTGCGCGCGTCGTTGTCACCACCCACCACGAAGGCAGCCGCACTGGGATCGAAGATCTCCGAGCCGGCATCCCAGATGTCGGCAGCGCCGACCAGGATCTCTGAGAGCAGCAGATTGCCGCTGCCATCGAACAGCTGGTACTGCGTGGGACTATCGTTGCCGATGAAGAAGTCGTTGCTCGGCACGACCATTGACGCGAAGGTGAAGTACTGGTTGACGTCCGTATCCACCGTGAAAGTGGCGACCGCAGTGGCGCCGGGCACCAGCGGGCCGGCTGGATCTGGCACGACGCTGCCGAGCGTGGCCGTGGGGTCCGCCGCCTCGAAGGCCGGGAACCAGGCATCGCCCGAGCCACCCTCGGCCACCGAGATGATGGCATCACCGGCCACTTCGCCGATGTTGAAGGCGTCGAAAGTGCCGTTGTGGAAGCCAACACGCAGGGGCGCGAAGGCCACGCTGTTCTCCGGCGTGAGGTTCTCGACCGTCACCGTGATCTGCACGGTGGCAGCGGACGCGCCGAAAGAGGCTAGGGCAATCGCCGTCGTGCCGATTGCCGCGAGGCTGAATTTCATTTGTTGGTATCTCCCTAATGAGCGGATGGGCTCGGCGCGCACAGCGCGCAAGCGACCATAACCACTACGCAGCCGCCGCCGAATTCGATACATCGGCAATCGTCTTTTTCTGTGGCAGAGACGTTAGGGTCGCGGAATGCCTCGTCGGCCGGGGGGTTGTAGCACCAAAAACCCGATCACTGCCCCGATCGGCCCCAACGCGAGGCCTGGCAAGAGGTGATGGGTCAGGATATGCCAGGGTTCGTGCATACAGGCGATCTGCATCAGCATCGCTGGTAGCGCGCCCGCCGCCAGCCCGAGCGCGGCGCCAGAGAAGGCGCCCCTCGGCCACCAGCGGCGCAGCACCATGGCGCCGGCCGCGAGCACGGGGATCCCGAAGGTAAACACCTGCCACTCGCAGTGCTCGCGTTTGCCGTGCATCGACGGGGCGAAGGTGGGGTCGATGAAGCCGTATAGGTGTAGCCCCACCCACAGGACTAGCAAGACAAGCGCGGGCAGAGCGCTGAGAACCAGGGAGTGGCTGCCGGGGAGGGCAGAGCGAAACGCTAGATGAGCGAACGCGATGGTAGTGCCAAGACCGAGCGCTAGCTCGGTCACCAGCCTCGGACTTGACGTCAACTGATCCATCACGCCGGGTCGTAGATCTCCGAGCAGGTGCGTCAGCGACACCACCCACACGGCCGACAGCACCACCCACAACATGCTCTCCAGATGCGTGCGCGCACCGTTGGGCACGGGACGCTCAGCATCGGCCACCAGATCGTTGATCAACGCTTCGCGAGTGGGACGGTTCATCTGCCGGCGCTCCCTTCTCGATTGAGTTCGGCAAACACTGCTTCGAGCCCTCGCCGCAGGCGCCCCTTGAGGGCGCTCTCGCGAATGCCGAGGCGCGACGCCGCTTCCTTGGCCGTAAGCCCCTCGTACTTAACGAGAATCACGGCCTTGCGTAGGTCCTCGGGGATTCTCGCCAGAGCGTGAGCCCCGTCGATGAGGCGATTGAGGGCCTCCGAAGTGGTGGATGCGCTCGGCAAGGGCTGTCGCTGCAGGCGATGCCAGCTACTGCCGCGGCGGAGCAGATCGATGGTCCGATGACGCACGAGGGTGAACAGCCAGGGTCGAAACGCGCGCGCCGGGTCGTAGGTGTGGCGCGCCTGATGCACGCTCACCAGACACTCCTGCACGCAATCCTCGAGCATCTCAATCTGGCCGAAGCGGTGGCGGACGAAGTCTTCGATGGTAATCGATATCTCCTCGAGCAGCTGCGCGTAGGCCGCCTGGTCGCCCGCCTGGGCCTGGGACATCAGACGAGCCCAGCGACGCTCATCCTCATCGTAGCGATTACTATCGATCTCCACTCTCGGCTGTTTCACCTTGTCAATACGTAGACGTGGACGATTTCGATACATCGGCGTGGGCGCGGCGGCAGAATACCGCAATGGAAGGGTGAGGCAAGAAGGCCGAAGGTCGACGGTCTGCTCAGCCAGAGTAGGATTATGTTTAAAATCTGCCTTGCCAGCCCGTGTCGCGACACGTGCTCGAGCCAACACCCACGTTCTCAACGCGACTCTCAGCTATCATAATCGATAGCTAAATGGGCTTCTCAGAGTGGGGCTAGGCAAAGGACAACAAGTCGACGCGGAAGGTGCGATCGAGCGCTATAGGGAGCCGCTAGTGAGATTCGGTGCCTGGGGTCAGCACCGCAAGTCGATCAGTAGGGCCTTTGGGGAAGTTGAATCAGCGAAGACTACGAGCGCGAATCACTCGCTAACGTAGAACGGCAGGTTATGAGCCACAGCGCCACCGCGACCGTCGTAGGCGCTCACGAATAGGCGATAGGCACCCGGTCGATCTGGGGTCGTGAACTCGATACGGTGCGTTCCCTGGCCTTGACCGATGACGTTGGGCACCGTGGGCGGTACAGCCTCGGCATCTCCGCCAACCCTTCGATCGGTACTTTCTGCCCGAATCTCCCACTCGTAGCGAAGGGGATCACCCTCTCGGTCTAGACAGTCGACCTGAGCGTGGGATGAGGCGCCCGGTCTCACTGCCTTCAGCGCTACCGGTGTCTCTAAGGACAACAGCTTCGGGGCACGGTTCGACGGCCAGCGGCCAGACCACGCGTAGGCCATCGCATCGACGCGCGGAAGCTTCTCTCCGCTCGGCAGGAACATGCCAAACCAGGTGTACGTCGCTTCCTGTTTGCTACCCCACAGAAACACGTAAGACCCGAGGGAACGGCCAACGTTGTCATCTCGATCCCGCGTGTAGGCCGTGTAGCTCTCACTAGCCTTTTGGCTCGGCTCCGGTTCGATCGGTGCATTCCAGCTGGTCGTGGGCACTTCCCACGTACCGGTCACACCAAACTCGGTCAACATGTAGGGCCCGTCCCAACCGGAGGCACGCAAGCGCTGCCCAGCACCCACGGCGCCCGCGTAGGCGTTGATACCGAGAATATCGAGCGCGGGGTAATGCGCCTTGATCGCTTCGATCTTGGTCGACGGCGTCCCGTCCACTACCGTCATCACCGGATGGTGTGGGTCGAGCGTCTTGATTATACCCGCCAAGAAATTCAGTTCGCTCCAGATACGCGCATCGCTGAGCTCCGTCTCACCGCCGTCCCAGACCTTTTCCATCTCGTTGCCGAGCCCCCAGATCAGCAGGGCCGGATGGTCTCGGTACTTGAGCACAGCCTGGCGCAGCTTCTCGCGCTGCTCGGCCACCCTGGTCGCATCGCCGTAGTCGAAGCCGTGGCGGACGTGTCCAACCCAAAAGCCGACGGTGACCGAGATGCCGAGCTCGTGCGCTCGGTCGAGCAAGGGCTTGCCATCGATCCTCTGCTCTAACTGCTCCACGCCCCAAGTGCGAATGGAGTTACCCCCCGCTTGCGCCAACACGTCCAGCGCGCCGCTCCGTGCACCCTCGTCACTGCCGAACCCCGCTCCCTTCACTTGGTAGGGCTCGCCGTTGCGCAACAGCGTGAAGCTGCCGTCGCCTCGCTCCAGTACGCGCACTTGCGCACGATCGCCTGGCAGCGATTGAGCGTTCAACATACCTGACCAGATTAGCGCTACTACCAGCGCGCATCGCCGCTGCGACGACATGCCTAGAAGTCTCCCGTCAATAGTTCCACCCGCGCGTAGGCCGCCTCAGCGGGTGACCAGAACCAGCCCTTCGGATCCCAGGTTTGGGCGTAGTACAGCTCGTCTCTCACCACCTTGAACGCTGCCACCGCCTCGGTCCGTCTGCCCAACTTGGTCAGGGCCTCGCCCATGATGAAATAGCTTGTGCCCACATCGTTGAGGGCCCAGTAGTCAAACACCTTGTCGATGTGTGCCTTGGCAGTGAGCGAGCCTTGCATCTCTCTGGCCTTCTCCTCGTACAGATCAGCACACTTGCTCGTGTACTCGATGGCGTGTGCATAGTTGCCAGCGGTAAGCGCAACCCACGCGTTGGTGGTGAGCGTCTCGGACGAGTAATCACCGTAGTCGACCAGCTCAGATGACGCGGGAGACTGGGTGGTGGTGGTGCTGCAGCCGACGAGCAGAAGGCTCGCCAGGAGAAGTGGAAACGGTCTGTTCATGACTCGGCCGGCCGATTTGTACACCCGCCTACGCTAGCAACTTCGCGCCCGGCGAAAGTACCGAGAACATAGCTTTTTCATAGGGTTTACCTAGGAGCTCGGCGCTTTGTGCCACCATGTGTGAAGATCGATATTGCGAAGGGTTGGGTACCCGATGATCTTCCAGTGCGCGGGGATGGAACTGGATACGGCGCGTTTCGCCCTGACCAAAGACGGCGAGCCCGTCCCGATCGCGCCGAAGGTGTTCGATCTGTTGATCTACCTGATTCAGCATCGAGACGAGCTCGTGACGCGCGCACAGTTAGTCGAGGCAGTCTGGAGGGGAAGGCTTATCGCCGAAGGCACGCTCAGCAACGAGATCAAGCTCGCACGCGCCGCGCTCGGCGATGACGGCGTGCAGCAAAAGTTCATACGGACCATCCGCGGCCGAGGCTATCGGTTCGTTGGCACGGTCCGAGAAATCTCCCATGCCTCAAGGGCCACCCTACAGGCCTCCGCGCAGACAACTCCTCCCCAGACCCGCCACCAACGCCCCACCCATCGGCCTCGGCAGAATGCCTCGATCGCCGTACTGCCCTTCGAGAACCGGAGCGTGCAGACCCAGGATGCCTACTTTACCGACGGCTTCCACGATGAACTCATCACGCACATCTCGAAGATCAGGCAGCTGGCAACGATCTCCCGCACCTCGGTGATGGCTTACCGCCAGAGCGAGAAGAGCGTAGGCACGATCGCGCAGGAGTTGAATTGCACCAGCGTGGTCGAAGGCGGCGTACAGCGTGCGGGGGATCAGATCCGTATCAACGTGCAGCTCATCGATGCCGTAAGAGATGAGCATATCTGGGCGGACACCTACACGCGCACGCTCACCGCAGAGAACGTCTTCGCCATCCAGAGCGAGATCGCCCTTTCCGTCGCGACGCAGCTGCGCGCGGTGCTGTCAGCCGATGAACAGCGACACCTGAGCGAACCACCTACCCAGCACATGGCGGCCCTGGAGGCCTACTTTCGCGGGCGCGTGAGCTACGGCCTAGCAAGCTGCGAGGGTTTCAGCGCCGCGATCCAGCACTTTCGCCAGGCGATCGAACTAGACCCCAACTTCGCAGCGGCCCATGCACAGCTGGCGATGTCGCTGCTCGAAAGAGTTCATTTTGGTGGGCTGGACGTTGCGCAGCAGAACCGCCTAGCCGAGCCCGTCATCAGCAGAGCGCTGTTGCTCAATCCCGAGCTCAGCGAGGCCTACGAGGCCCAGGGCTTCCTCGAACGACATCGCGGTGCCTTTTCCGAGTCGCAAGCCGCCTACGAAAAGTCGATCGAGCTAAACCCCAACAACACCAGCGCCCTGCGCATGTTCGGGTACTTCAAGAGTTGGGACTGCGGACAGCCTGAGCAGGCGATGGAATACTTTCACCGGGCCCGGCTGCTCGATCCGCAAAGCCATCACACTCTGTCGTTGATGGGCCAAGCCTTGATGGATCTAGAGCGCCTCGACGAATCTCGCGCGGTCATCCTCTGCGCCATCGAGACGGCGCCGCGGGCCGTACCGCCCCACCAGATGCTGGGCCAGCTCTACGCCTGGAAGCTATACCGGCACGATGAGGCCATCAAAGCCTTCCAACGCGCCTTCCAGTTAGATCCCGGCGTACCCTGGACCACCTTCTTCCTCGCCGTCGCCTACGAGGAGCTGGGGTTGACCAAACGGGCAGAGTTTTTCTTCGACTGGTGCCTGCAACTCGTACCGGACACCGGATTCTCGTGGATCGCCCGTCTGAAGCTGCACCGACTCCGTCAGGAGCACGAGCAGGAAAGGCAGCTCCTGCAAGAGATCATCGACGGTCAGGCGACGATTGAACCCTGGCACGACCTGCTCTACCTGAATGGGCTGGACATTCGCTACGACCACCCCGAGCTGGCCATGGAGCTGTTCGAAACGACCTACCCTGCACTGCTGCGACCCGACCTCGACATAGAGGCAGACAGCAATCTGCTCAAGCTAGCGCTCGCTTACAGCACGGTGTTGCACCTCATAGGCGAACAAGGCAGGGCCGGCCACCTGATGGAGAGGCTGATCGAGATCGTTCCGTCACGCAGTCGCCACCCTTGGCGCGGCATCGACCTCATGGACGCCTGGTGGTACGCCGCCATGGGCGATTCCGACAAGGCCCTAGGGGCACTTGATGACTGGCGTAAGGCTGGCGGCTGCAGAGACCTGACCCGATCCTCGCTCGCCTCTAGAACACTGCACGACAAGGCCGCTTATCGGTTGTTGAGCGACGAGATGCTGACGCGGATCGACCAGCAGCGAGCCAATCTCGCTCGCATGGAGGAGGACGGGGAACTTGCGTCGATCGACGAGCTGCCCATCCTGCCGCGCCAATGACCATCCAGGCACACCACCAACGAGCAATAGAACGTCTGACGGACACTTATCGCGACGATTCACGCTACCTAGCGCTGATCATCGGGGGCTCGGTTGCCAAGGGGTATGCGCGCGCAGACTCGGACGTGGACTTTCTCATCGTCGCCACGGACGAGGCCTTCCAGCGGCACCTTAAAGAGCGGGATCTCTTCATCAACCGACGAGATCTCTGTGACTACGAAGGCGGCTACGTCGATGGTAAGATCATCGACTGCACCTACCTAGAGGGCGTCGCAGCACGAGGTAACGAACCCTCACGGGCCGCCTTTGAAGGCGCCTTCGCCACCTACTCACACCTCCCCGATATCGGCGATCTGCTGCGACGCATTCCGATCTACCAGGAGGACGGACACGCCAAACGCTTACGCGCATTTTACAGCATGGCGTTCATTCAGCACTGGCTGATGAACGAGGCGGAACGCCACGAAAATCGCTACACGCAGCTCCGCGCTGCGAGCCAGCTAGCGTTGTTTGTCGGCAGAACCATCCTCGCCCACAACCGCCGCTTGTTCCCCTACCACAAATGGCTACTCCGAGCCCTCGAAGCGGTCCCCGATAAGCCGCCAGGGCTCATGGGGTGCATGCGGGCCCTCATTGATCAACCGGACGCTCAGCGAGCCACGGCGTTGTTCGGGTTGATGCGTGATTTCAGAGAGTGGGGCGTGAGTGACCTCGATGCCTATCGCTGGTTCATGACCGAGGTGGAGTGGAGTTGGATGGGGAGCAACACGCCACTCGAAGACTGGTAGCTATCCGGTCAATCCTATGGGCGCATTCGGGCTAGAACGGGGAACGACGCGCCTTAGGGTCAGGGATTGGCACTGCCGCTAGCAGCGATTGCGTGTACGGATGGCTGGGGTTGGTGAACAGTGTTTCAGCATCCTTGTGCTCGACGATCTCTCCGCGGTACATGACGGCCACCTCATGAGCCAGCTGACGCACCACCGCCAGGTCGTGGGAAATGAACAGGTAGCTTAGGCCTAGCTCGCGCTGCAGACGCACCATCAGCTCGAGGATCTGCGCCTGCACGCGCACGTCGAGCGCCGACACCGGCTCGTCTGCGATCACCAGCTTTGGCGCGAGTGCCAGCGCCCGGGCAATGCCGATGCGCTGACGCTGACCACCGGAGAAGGCGTGGGGGTAGCGGCTGCCCGCATCCTCTGGCAAACCGACCACCCGCAACAGCTCACGTACCCGTTCAGTGCGCTCAGCGCGCGATCCCACCTGGTGGATGTCTAGGCCCTCGCGGATCGACGCCTCTACCGTACGCCGTGGGTTCAGCGAGCCCCAGGGGTCTTGAAACACCATCTGCATATCGCGCCGCCGCCGCAGCAACTCGCGGGGACCGAGCTGTGCCAGATCCTCACCGTCGAGCAGCACGCGTCCGCGGGTCGGCTCGTGTAAACGCAGCACCGTACGCGCGAGCGTGGACTTGCCACTGCCCGATTCCCCCACCAACCCCAAGGTACGACCCGCGGCGAGCGAAAAGCTCACGCCGTCGACCGCGCGGACGGGATCACCTCGGCGCAGTCCCAAGGGCCCGGTTCTGGGCCCACTGAAGTGGCGCGCCAGATCGATGACTTCCAGCACCGGAGGCGCGGCAGAAGAGCGCTGTTGTTCCATCACCTGATCACTCGGCAGCCGCGATGGTCGGTCGATCGATCCGCGGCGTCGCCTCGATCAGCGATTTCGTATACGCATGCTCGGGGCGCTCGAAGAGCGCTTCGACCGTCTGGCTCTCGAGGATCCGGCCCTCGTACATCACCAGCACCCGATCGCAAAGCTGGGCCACCACCCCTAAGTCGTGGGTGATCAGCAACAAGCCTAGCCCGTCGTCGCGCTGGAGTTCGCGCAGCTGCGCCAGTACCTGAGCTTGGGTAGTCACGTCCAGCGCCGTGGTGGGCTCGTCCGCCACCAGCAGTCGCGGTCGGCACGCGAGCGCCATAGCGATCATGACCCGCTGGCGCATCCCCCCTGACATCTCGTGGGGGTACTGCTTCAAGCTCGCCTTCGGATCGGGCAGCCCCGTGCGCGCCAGCACCTCCTGGGCGAGCTGGGTCGCCTCCTTGCCGCGCAGGCCACGGTGCCGTCGAATCACCGTTCGAAGTTGGCTGGCGATCGTAAAAACAGGGTTAAGCGCCGTCATGGGCTCCTGAAACACCATCGCGATCTCGCCCCCGCGCAGGGGACGCAGCTCCTTCTCGCTGGCGCCGACGAGCTCGCGGCCGTCGTAGCGAATGCTGCCACTGACCGTGCAACCCCGCTGGGGCAACAAGCCCAGGAGCGCGAGTGACGTGACCGACTTCCCACTTCCCGATTCGCCGACCAGACCGACCACCTCGCCCGGACGCAGGGCGAAGGAGACCTCATCGACCGCCCGCACTCCCTGGTCGAAGGTGACCGAGAGGTCGCTCACCAGCAGTTCGCCACCGCCCGGCGTTACCACGCTGCCGCTCCCACCCGCTGCTTCACCCGCTTATCCACGCGACCGATGCCATCGCCGAGACTAGGCGAGGAGCGTAGAGGGGGAGCCTACAGATGTCCAACCAAGGGTCGCATGGGCGCCAAAG
The DNA here is from genome assembly GCA_039193195.1 of Pseudomonadota bacterium. NCBI lineage: Bacteria > Pseudomonadati > Pseudomonadota > Pseudomonadota bacterium. Next base: position 72,382 of record JBCCWS010000019.1, on the reverse strand, counting down.
GCACACTGTTGAAGAACGCATCACCTTGCACCTAGTAATACTAATAGTGTAGGTCCAGCTGTCTCGAGAGCTGTTGCATCGACTTACCGATGCAAGCACCCTCGAAGTCACTGCGGCCCTGGTCACGCTACTCCGCAGGCGGGAGCGTCTTGCGCCGGGCGCGACTCGCCCGCAGGGAGAACTGGATCGCCGCCAGCAGGTCGAGGGGAATCTGGCGGCGTATACGCCCGGTGAGCGATCTTCGTATCTGGCGCTTGGACACCTTGTGTGCCCAATCATCCAGCGCCGCGAACTCTCGCGCCCGCTGCTGCGCAAGGGGCATCAAGCCGTCGACATCCGCCACCTCATCGAAGAACCCAGCCTGGTGGGCGGATTCGACGTCAAAGTGGTGTGCCAAGGTCACCGCCCGCTGATAGGCGGCAGGCGCTAACCGGTGCTCGAGCACGCTGGCGGCAGCGCGGGGCATCGGCATGCCAATGGCCACTTCATTGGCGGAGATCTTGAATTCCCCGCGCGTGCCGATCCTATGGTCGGCACACAGCAACAGGAATACGCCCATAGCCATCGCATGCCCGCCGCAGGCAACGATCACCGGATGGGGGTACTCGAGCACGCGCGCAGTGAGCGAGTACCCCGCGCGCAGCATGCCGATCGCTCGCGCGCCCCCTCGCCCCATGACTTTCAGATCGAAGCCTGCGGAGAACACGGACTCACGGCCTGTCAGAATCACCGTGGCACCCTCGGCCTCGGCGCGGTCGAGAGCGGCGTTGAGGCCGGCGAGCACCTCTGGCGAGAGCGCGTTGCGCTTGCCGTCGTCGATGCGGATGACCGCGATGCGGTCTGCGGACTCGTAGGCGACGGACTCGGTCACGGGCTCACCAGCTCCCTACACGGACAGAGCGCTAGCCTACCAGACGGTGATAGGGGGTTTCGCCGCCCGCACAGGGCATCACGTGCCGCCGCCTCGTTGCGTATCACCTGTCTGCGTGCCGGTGGCCAGCCAAGCCGCGTCTTTCGTGCTCCGCTCCACAAGCACCTCGCCGTGGTCGCGCCGCGACGACGGCAGCGGTGCGACTACCCCCCATTCAACGCGTTGGACCCCGCAGCCAAGCGACGCCTCGCACCGTTCGCTGCCCGTCGCGTCGCTTGATCAGTACCACCGTGAGCACGACCGAAAGCACGATCACGAGGAGTCGCACAAGATTCGCCCCCATCGGTCCGAGCGCCGAGTCGGACACCGCAAAGAGCTCCCACCAAGCGTTCATCAGCATATGAAATCCTGTGGGTACCCAGATGTTGAAGTCCCACTCAGTGTATAGCCAGGCGAACCAGACGGCTCCCATCCCCGTAATCGCGAAGATGCCCAGCGCTTCACTGGCGCTACTGCTCTGATACAAGTGAGCCGCACCGAACAACCCGGCGACGAGCAGCGCGGCGGGCAGAAATCCCCAGCGGGCAAAACGAAACAGAAATCCGAAGAGAAAGGCGCGGTAGAAGAGCTCCTCGCCGAAGCCTGGAAGCACCGCACCGCGCACTAGCGTCTGCACTGGCTCATCCGGAATCGCGAGCGGCGAGGTCAGGGCAAAGTAGGCAAGCATCACGCTGGTAACAGCGAAGGCGAAGCCAAAGCCGACCAGAACGTCTCCCTCTAAACCGAGCGCACGGGGGATACGCTTGGGGCCAAAAAGCCATGCGGCGACCAGCGCCGGGATCAGGGTCATGGAACCGTAGATCACCGCGGCCAGGGTAAGGAGCTGGGGCAAACCCTCGCTTTCTCCGCGCACCAGGCGGTAGAGGGGGCCGTTGCTTTGATCGACGGCGATGAACACCGCAATGGTGACGACGCTGATCCAGAACGGTGACCGATCGATCCGGACTTCACCGCGATGATGCAAGGTGCGACTCTCCCCAGTTGAGCAAAGCCCTTAGTCTATGCGAGAGCAGCACTGGGTTCAGCAGGCGCCAGAGAGAGAGGCTGCAAAACCCAAGCCGGCGCCTGAGTCTCTCACCGACGTCCTGCAACCTCATGAGAGTCAACCGCATGACGGCGTGTCAATCTATTGACTACTTATCGATATTGATTGCTCCTTTACGCAGCGCTGTGTAAATTCGGCAGCCCCGTCGAGGAGCGAGCCCGCCAGGCCCTTAGGGAAGTTTGCAGGCGTCATCGCCCTCGGACAGCCTCGCCACTGGAGACTCCGCTATGCTTACGCCTGCCACCACCGGAAGATACGCCCGAGGCCTTGCCCTGCTTCTGTGTGCGGCCGCTGCGCCAAATTCGGCTGGCGCCCAACCGTTTCCCACCCTCGTCGAGCTCATTGACCTGCGCGCAGATAACGGCAACGACGGCAGCCGCGGCGTAGCGCTGCGGGGAATAACCTTGGGCGACACCGCCGGGTGGTCAGCCAGCGGCGCTGGCGACATCAACGGCGACGGCATCGATGATGTGATCATCGGTTCACTCACCTCGGACCGCGATGGATTCACCCAATCAGGCGAGGCCTACGCCGTGTTTGGCCGATCGGTTTGGGCGCCAGAACAGCCTCTGGCCCTTCTCGACGGCCGCAATGGCTTTGCCATGCGCAGCACCAGCAGCGGCGCTGATCTCGGCGAGGCGCTCGCCATGCTGGGGGACTTCAACGGGGACGGTCTCGATGATTTCGCCGTCACGGCAAGCGGGCAGGACAGCTCCAACGGCCGAGTCTATGTGGTGTTTGGACGCGCTCAGGGATTCCCATCCGTCTTGGACCTCTCTGCCCTGGACGGCAGCGATGGTTTCGTCTTCCTCCCGCCGGCCGGCTCGCTCGGCGCCCGGCTTGGGCGCGCCGTCGCGGCAGCAGGCGATTTCAACGGCGATGGTCTCGCCGATATTGTGATGACGGCACGCGCCGTACCGAGCCAAGGGGGTGGTGCGCACGGCGAAGCCTTCCTAGTGTTTGGCTCCGACCAGGGATCCACACCCACCTTCGCCCTCGATACGCTCGATGGGCGCAACGGCGTGCGCCTACGCGGCGCACAGGGCGGCTTTGGTAGCGGCGCGCAGGTGAGCGGCGGCGCGGACCTCAACAACGATGGGTTCGACGACATCATCGTTAGCGCCAACCTCGGCGGCGCTGCGCGTACACAAGCAGCCCACGTCGTGTATGGGACAGACCGCGCCCTACCTCGTCGTATCGTGCTCGCCACCCTGCAGCCTCCCACAGGATTCGTCTTCACCGACTGCGTGGACGGACCGCTACCCTGCGACCCGAGCACCGGCAACGCTGTGGGCAGCGGGGACTTCAATGGCGATGGCATCGCCGATGCTATCATCGCCGATAGCCTACAGGGCGAAGCGTTCGTTCTCTACGGACCGCTACCCGACGCGCAAAGCCCCTTCAATGCGGCGGATATCGACGGCCAAAATGGATTCGTGCTGATCACGCCAGATCCCACCCAGGGCAACACGATCAGCGCTGGCGACATCAATGGCGATGGCATCGAAGACATCGCCGTGAGCACGCCGGGCGCCACGGGAATCGAGGAGTTCGAGATCGGCGCGGGGAGGATCTACGTGCTGTACGGCCGTTCCGAAGGATTTCCTCGCATCGTGCCGACGACGGCACTCAATGGTCGCAACGGGTTCACCCTGGTCGGGGAAGATATCAGCTCTGCCGGTCAAGGCCTCGGCGCCGCCGGCGACGTGAACGGCGACGGCGTCACCGATCTCATCGTCGGTGCGCCCTTCGTCGGCATTGAGGGCGAGGCCTACATCGTGTTTGGGCGCAGACCCCGCCCGTAGTCGGCGCCAGCGACGGGCCCAGACGGCAACGCCGCCCGGCGCTGGCAGCGTACTCGAACAGCGCTGACCCCGGTCTTCCCCGATATCCCAGGCGGCGGGACGTGCTTTCGGTTACCGTACGCACACCCACGGAGCACTGACCCAGGAGTACACCCGAGAACCGCCGGGCGAACGGACCATGACCACCAACGAACTTCCCGAGACCAATTTCATCCGAGACATCATCGACGGAGACTTCGAGAGCGGGAAGCACTCGAGCGTCGTGACGCGCTTCCCTCCGGAGCCCAACGGCTTCCTGCACATCGGTCACGCCACATCGATTTGCCTGAACTTCGGCCTCGCCCGCGACTACCCCGGCCGCTGCCACCTGCGCTTCGACGATACGAACCCCCTCAAGGAAGAGTCCCTGTTCGCGGAGTCCATCATCGAGGACGTGCGCTGGCTCGGCTTCGACTGGGGTGATCACCTCTACCATGCCTCCGGGTACTTCGACCAACTGTACGAGTGGGCCCTGCAGCTGATCCGCGACGGCAAGGCCTACGTGGACGAACTCTCGGCTGAGCAGATACGCGAGTACCGGGGCACGCTGACAGAGCCCGGAAAGAACAGCCCTTATCGCGATCGCCCCGTCGAGGAGAACCTCGACCTGATCGAGCGAATGAAGAACGGCGAGTTCGACGAGGGGACCTACGTGGTCCGCGCCAAGATCGACATGGCCTCGCCCAACCCTGTCATGCGCGATCCCACCATGTACCGGATCCGCAAGGCCGAGCATCACCGCACGGGCGCGAAGTGGTGCATCTACCCAATGTACGACTACGCCCACGGCCTGTCGGACGCGATCGAGGGCGTCACCCACTCGCTGTGTACCCTCGAGTTCGAGAACAACCGCCCTCTCTACGACTGGTTCATCGCCAACCTGCCCACGCCGGCCACCCCACGGCAGATCGAGTTTGCCGGGCTGAACCTCGGCTACACGGTGCTGAGCAAGCGCGTGCTGCGCGGGCTGGTCGAGGATGGTCTGGTGTCCGGCTGGGATGATCCGCGTATGCCTACGCTGCGCGGATTGCGCCGTCGCGGCTACACGCCCGCCTCGATCCGCACCTTCTGCCGGCGCATCGGCCTTGCCCGGCGCCACGCGGTGAGTGAGATCTCCCTGCTCGAGAGCGGCCTGCGCGAGGAGCTGAACTTGTCGGCGCCGCGGGCCATGGCCGTACTACGCCCGATCAAGCTCGTCATCACCAACTACCCTGAGGGCCAGAAGGAACTTCTCGACGCGGTGAACAACCCGGAGGACGAGTCGGCCGGCGTGCGCCAGGTTCCGTTTTCCCGGGAACTGTACATAGAGGATGCAGATTTTCGAGAGGAAGCGCCTAAGAAATACTTTCGCCTAACGCCAGGTCGCGAGGTGCGCCTTCGGTGGGCCTACTTCGTAACCTGCACAGGCGCGGTCAAGGACCCGGACACCGGCGAGGTCATCGAGGTCCATTGCACCTACGACCCGAAAACTCGCGGTGGCGATGCCCCGGACGGCCGTAAGGTGAAAGGAACGATTCACTGGGTGTCGGCAGCACACGCCATCGACGCGCAGGTAAGGCTCTACGATCGACTGTTCTGCGTCGAGCGTCCCGGCGCCGGCGTGGACGATGTTCGCGAGCATCTAAATCCTGATTCGATCGAAGTGCTGCGCGATTGTAAGCTCGAGCCGAGCCTGCGTGAGGCGCGGGTGGGCGAACCTCTGCAGTTCGAACGCATGGGGTACTTCTGCGTGGACTCTGTGGACTCGAGCCCGCAGTCGCTGGTGTTCAACCGCACGGTAGCGCTTCGCGACGCCTGGGCGAAGATCGATAAGGCGGCCAAGGCGAAGGGCGGATGAGACTTCCCGCCTTCGCGGCGCTTTATGGCTAACCATGGCTTATCTCCTGTCGCCCAAAATCGTACGCCTGCGCTCTCGCCTACCTACCGTCCTGTTCGCCCCGACTCTGCTGACTGAGTGACGCCAACGGCGCGCCTTACCGCAAGACGAGCCAAGGCGCCTATCCACTCGAGACCGGACACTGACTTCTCGATCGTAGGACGTAAGGCATTCTTGGCAAGCCTTCACCCGGACTTGGTTGGATCTCCGGCGGAGACTGACTGCCCCGAGAGGTGCCCGCGCATCAGCCCTGCGGCACCTCGACAGACGGCGACAACCCGTGAATCGCCTGGATTGTCGTGTACTCATGAAGGCCCTCCTCCCCGAATTCCACCCCGATCCCAGAGCTCTTTACCCCACCGAACGGTACATGGGGCGCAATCATGCCGTGCGCGTTGATCCAGACCGAGCCACACTCCAACTGCGTGGCGACGTGTCGCGCCGCGTCGCCATCGTTGGTCCAGACCGACCCGCCAAGTCCCGTCTCGCTGTCGTTGGCGAGCGCAATGCCCTCCTCGACGGAGCTAATTTTTATGATAGGAAGCGCCGGTCCGAACTGTTCTTCCTGAACAATGCGCATGCCCTGGTCGACGTTCCCTAGCAGCGTGGGGGCGTAGAAGTAGCCGATGTCACCGAGCGTTTGGCCTCCGGTCAGCACCCGTGCCCCATTGGCCTTGGCATCGTCCACCAGTTCGATCACCTTGCGAAACTGCATCTCGTTCTGCAGGGGGCCGAGCACGTTGGCCTCATCGAGTCCATTGCCCACGGGGATCTGCGAGGCAATCCCGGCGAGCGCCGTGCACACCCCCTCGAACACTTCCTCGTGCACGTACAGACGCTTCAGGGCGGCGCAGGTCTGCCCGTTGTTGATAAAGGCACCCCAGAAAAGGCCCTCGGCGATCGCGCTGGGGTCGCAGTCCGGCAGCACGATGCCCGCATCGTTGCCGCCGAGCTCCAACGTAAGGCGCTTCAGCGTGGGGGCGGCAGCGCCCATGATGCGCCGGCCCGTAGGGATCGAGCCCGTGAACACGATCTTCTGGATATCCTCGTGCTCGGTCATCCAGGCACCGAGCTGATCGTCGCCGCTGACGATGTTGACGACGCCCTTCGGCAGCACGCCGGCGATGAGTTGGCCGATGTACAGGGTGGAGAGCGGGGTGTAAGGGGAAGGTTTCATCACCAACGTACAGCCCGAACGGATAGCCGGCAGCATGTGCCACACGGCGATCAGCAGGGGCCAGTTCCAGGGCGTTATCGATCCGACCACGCCTACCGGCTTGCGCAGCATCTCCACCCGACCCTCGTGGTTGTTCTGCAGCACCTTGATAGGCATGGGTAGGTCCGCGGTGTGTCGCGCCCACGCGGCGCAGCCGCCCACCTCGAAGCGAGAGCCGATGCCCACGAGCGTCTTGCCCTGCTCCTGGGTGATGAGGCGCGCGATGTCCTCGGCGTGGTCCTCGAACAGCTGCGCCACCCGGTGGCACGCCGCCTGGCGCTCCTCATCGGCCGTGTCGCGCCACTGGGGGAACGCGGTCTTCGCGGCGGCCACCGCGCGCTCCAGGTCATCGCGAGTGGCGATCGGGCATTGACCGAGGGGCTGACCGGTCGCGGGATTATGAATGCCGCTATGCCTGTCGGCGGCGACGAGATCGCCGTCGATCAAGAACTGATATTGATGGTCCATGGCTCTCTCCAAGTAGCGCCCGCTGCGGCGCTTAGGTTCCCTATCTCATCGCGATGATCGCAGCGCGACCCTCCCGCTGCCTCCAATTCGGTACGACCCGGTCGCAGCGCGCCAATACCCTGGCGGCGAAGGTCAGACCTCGGCGCGGGGCCAAGCGTTAGGCGTATCGCTCCAGGCCAAGACCGCACTGATACAAGCCGTGCTCGCCGGTCTCCTTCGCGATCGCGTCGAGCGCCGCGATCGCGGCATCGACGCCGTGCACGCGCACCCAGGTCAACGGCCCCACTGGGTAGTTGACGCCGTGGAGCATCGCCGCATCGACGTCCGGCGAGCTCGCAACGCCGTCGCGAACCGCATCAGCTGCCGCGTTGGCCAACTGCAGGAGGGTTCGGTAGACCACGCCGCCCGGTCGGTCTTCGATGCGCACGGCTGACTTGCCGAGGGCACTGATGAGCGCCCTGGCGGCTTGGTCCGCATCGTCGTCACTCACCGAGTAGGCCAGACACTCGCTGGCGCTCAGGTCGAGCGCGTGATCGAGTACCGCGGTGGGCCTTGCATGATCACGCGCCAACGCCATCGCCGAGCGTCCATCGGAGAAGCGCAGCAGGACGCCGTCAACGGCATAGCACCCCGCGGGCAGCGTCGGGTCGGCCTCGGCGTGGTCCGGCGCGAGCCCCCTGTCGATATCCGCAGCGACCAGGATCGTGTCCGCCCGTGCTGGCTCGCCGTAGGGCACTGCCGGCTTGGGCGCATCGTCGGCGTAGTCGTAAACGCCACGGCCAGTCTTGCGCCCGAGGCGACCCGCCTGCGCGTACTGCGCCTGCAAGACGGACGGGTGAAAGCGCGTGCGCCCGAAGTAGCTGGAATAGAGCGTGTGGGCCGCCGTGCTGTTCACGTCGTGACCGATGAGGTCGCCGAGTTCCAAGGGGCCCATCCGAAAGCGCCCCAGACTGCGGTACAGGTGGTCGAGGGTGGCCGCCGGGGCCACGCCCTCTTCGAAGGCCTTCCAGCCCTCCGCGTAGAACGGCCGGGCGACGCGATTGACGATGAAGCCGGGCACGTCCTTGGCCACCACCGGCGTCTTGCCCCAGCGCCGCATCAGATCGACGGCGGTCTCGACCAAGTTAGCGTTGGTATCAGGTGAAGGCACCACCTCGACCAGGCGCATCACCGGTGCCGGATTGAAGAAGTGCAGGCCGAGAACGCGCTGGCGATGGGTGAACCGCGCGGCCAGCGTCGACACGGGAATGGACGATGTGTTGGTGGCGATCACCGCGCTCGGCGCTACCGCGTCCTCGAGGCGTGCGGCGAGCGCCGCCTTGGCCTCCAGGTCTTCGATGATCGCCTCGATCACCAGCGCGCACGGCGCCAGGGGCTCCAAGTCTTCGCACCACGCGATACGCGCGAGAATAGCCTGCGCCTCGTCGGCGGTGATGCGCTGCTTCTTCACGCTCGACGCCAGCACCTGCTCCGTCCGCTCGCGGCCCCGCTCGAGCGCGCCCACGAAGGTATCCACCACTATCACTTGATGGCCCGCGCGTGCTGCGACCAGGGCGATCCCAGCGCCCATGGCCCCCGCACCACAGACGCCTACGCAGGCATCTGCATCGAGGCTAGTCGCTGTCACGATCGTCGAAACTGATGGTCAGCTCGTCGCTGAGCGCGAGCGCCTGGCAGGTCAGGACCAGGCCCCGATCCACCTCGTAGTCTTCGAGGGCGTAGTTCGTCTGCATCTCCACCTCCCCCGTGACCACGCGCGCGCAGCAGGTGGAACACACGCCGCCACGGCAAGAGAAGGGCAATTCGACGTCAGCCTTGAGGGCGGCGTCGAGGAAGGTCTCGCCCCGACGCATGGGAAAGGAGCGCGTTTGCCCATCGAGGATGACGCTAGCCTTCACCCGATGCGCCTCCGCGTCCTCGTCGGCCACCGGCATCGGCCGCTTGGCCGGCGTGCTGGCGAACAGTTCGAAGCGAATCCTGCTGCGCTCCATGCCGGCCGCTTCGAGCCGCTCGGTGATCACCTCCATCAGTGGCTGGGGGCCGCAGATGTAGGCCAGGTCGGCGGCGCGCGGGTCCATCCACTGGCGGAACAGGGCGTCGAGCTTGTCGGCATCGATCCGACCGTTCAGTAGATCGATATCGCCCGCATCGTTCTTCAGCACGTGGAGCACCGTGAGCCGATCGAGGTACAGATCCTTAAGGTCGCTCAGCGCCTCGCGGAACATGATTGTGTTGAAGGCGCGGTTGGCGTAGGTGAGGATGATGCGCGAGTGCGGCTCCGTTTCGAGGATACTCTTCGCCACGGAGAGGATGGGCGTGATGCCGCTGCCGATCGCGAACAGTAGGTAGTTGCGCGCTTCGGTGGCGTCGAGGGGCGCGCAGAAGCGACCCGCGGGCGGCATGGCCTCGATGCGCTCGCCAGGCGCGAGGCTTTCGTTCGCCCAGCTTGAGAACCATCCCCCGCGCACGCGCTTGATACCCACCCGCAGCGCCTTGTCCTTGGCGCTGGCACATATCGAGTAGGAGCGGCGCAGCTCGTTGCCGTCGAAGGTCTTGCGCAGGGTCAGATACTGGCCCGGCGAGTACGCAAAGTGCTGCGCATCGTGCTCGTCGGGCGTCAAGGTCACGACGACCGCATCGCGCGTATCTCGTTGAACGTCCGTCACGGTGAGCGGATAGAACTGGGCCACGGACTGCTCAGAACGGCTTGAAGTAGTCGAAGGGCTCAAGGCAGGTCCGGCACTGATAGCTCGCCTTGCACGGCGTCGAGCCGAAGCGGCTGACTTCCTGCGTGTCATCCGATCCGCAGCGTGGGCAGGTCACGCGCGCGGGCGTCTTGGCGCGCATCAAGGCGCCGATGCACTGCACGCTACCCTGCGGTGGCGCGATGCCGTAGCGCTTCAGCTTCTGTCGCCCGGCCTCGGTGATCCAGTCGGTGGTCCACGGCGGCGCGATCACGCGCTGCACCTTGGCGTTTGAGAAACCGCCCTCACGCAGGGCCTGCTCCACGTCCAACATGATCCGTGAGGTGGCCGGACAGCCCGAGTAGGTGGGCGTGATCGACACCACGAGCTCATCGCCCTGCGCGCACACATCGCGAACGATGCCGAGCTCGACGATCGAGACCACGGGAATCTCCGGGTCTGGCACTTGCGAAAGGCATGCCCACACGGGAGCCAGCGGGTCCGCTGCGGACTCGATCGACACCGCCCTCACCACGACTGCCCCGGGTATGCGCGCTGCAGAAACTGCATCTGCGCGAGCAGCGGACCCATGTGCTCCGAGTGCAGCCCGGCCTTGCCGCCCGAACTCATGCCCTCGCCCGCGGGCATCGCCAAGCCGGCCGCCGCCAGGCTCGAGGACAGCTCCGCCCGGTACGCGCTGGCGACCTCCTCGAGCGCCGCGCCGACCCCCGCGCTGGCCATGGCTGCGTCCACCGCATCCGCGGCACACAGCTCACCGGTAAAGCGCCATAGGTCATCGAAGGCGGCCTGCATGCGCCCGTGACTCTCCTGCGTACCTCGCCCGAGGGCGATCACCAACTCCCGGCTGCGCTCGAGGTGGTAGTGCACCTCCTTGCGCGCTTTGGCCGCGATTGCCGCGACGGTCTCATCTGTCGAGTGCATCAGCTGACCTAACAGCGGCAAATGCCAGGCATCGAACAGGTACTGACGCACGAGGGTCTTGCCGTAGTCGCCGTTGGGCTGCTCCACCAGCAGGACGTTGCGGAAGTCGCGTTCGTCGCGCAGGAAGGCAAGCGCATCGGCCGTGTGCTCGCCCTCCATCAGCTGCGCCGCGTACTCCAGCCACAGGGTCGCCTGACCGATCAGGTCGAGGGAAACGTTGGCGAGGGCGATATCCTCCTCCAGCACCGGCGCGTGGCCGCACCAGGCCGACGCCTGCTGCCCGAGGATGAGGGCGTTATCGCCGAGGCGAAGGACGTACGCCTGGAGGGGATCGGTTGGTGGCTTGCTCACATGTTCCCCACGTCGTCTGGGATCTTGAAGAATGTTGGGTGCCGGTAGACCTTGTCATTCGAGGGTTCGAACATGGGGCCCTTTAGCGAGGGCGTACTGGCGGTGATCGCCGTGGACGGCACCACCCAGATGGACAGGCCTTCGTTGCGACGGGTGTACACATCGCGAGCGTTCTTCATCGCCGCCGACGCGTCCGGTGCGTGCAGTGATCCCACGTGGCGATGGGCGAGCCCGTGCTGCCCGCGCACGAAGATCTCCCACAGGGGCCATTCGCGCTTGGCGCTCATGCGGCGCCCGGTGCCGCTGCGGCATCGTCCGCGTCGCGCTCGGCGTTCACCAGGAGGGCTTCCCGGAACCACGCGCCGTCATCCCAGGCCTTGCGTCGAGCCGCGAGGCGCTCGACGTTGCACGGCCCGTTGCCACCGATCACCCGGAAGAACTCCTCCCAGTCGATCGCACCGAAGTCGTGGGCGCCGCGTTCCTCGTTCCACTTGAGGTTAGGGTCGGGGATCTGCAGGCCGAGGTACTTCGCCTGAGGTACCGTGGCATCGACGAACTTTTGCCGTAGGTCGTCGTTGCTGTCCTGCTTGATGTTCCAGGCCATCGACTGCGCGGAATGCACGGAGTCCTCATCGGAGGGGCCGAACATCATCAGCGACGGCCACCACCATCGATCGAGGGCGTCCTGCGCCATGGCCTTTTGCTCGGCGGAGCCCTGGCAGAGCTTTATCAGGATGTCGTAGCCCTGGCGCTGATGGAAACTCTCTTCCTTGCAGATGCGGATCATGGCGCGCGCGTACGGCCCGTAGGAGCACTTTTGCAGCGGGACCTGATTCATGATGGCCGCGCCGTCGACCAGCCAGCCGATGGCACCGATGTCGGCCCAGCTGAGCGTGGGGTAGTTGAAGATCGACGAGTACTTCGCCCGACCGGACAGCAGCTGCTCGGTCATCTCGTCGCGTGAGGTGCCGAGGGTCTCGGCCGCACAGTACAAGTACAGGCCGTGGCCGGCCTCGTCCTGCACCTTGGCGATCAGGATCGCCTTGCGCTCGAGGGTGGGCGCGCGGGTGATCCAGTTGCCCTCGGGCAGCTGGCCCACGATCTCCGAGTGCGCGTGCTGCGAAATCTGCCGTACCAGGGTCTTGCGGTAGCCGTCCGGCATCCAGTCCTTGGGCTCGATTTTTGCTCCCCGATCAATGCGTTGCTGGAAGTCACGCTCGTCGGGCAACATCTCCTCCAGGGACCGGACTTTGGCGCCGGTGGACTTTACCAATTGGGCGTACATGAGACTCTCCTGGATCGTTGTCCCAGATCATATAAATAAACCGACCAATCGGTCAATGAATCGCCCTACACCTTGGCGTAGAGGGACGCGATGCCCTGCCCGACCCCAATACACATCGCCGTTAGCGCCAGCTCGCCGCCCACGCTGTGCAGCTCCTCGACCGCCGACATCACGAGCCGGGTGCCGGACATGCCGAGGGGATGCCCGAGGGCGATCGCACCGCCGTTGGGATTGACCTGCGGTGCGTCATCGGCGAGCCCCAGCAGGCGCAGGGTGGCGAGGGACTGGGAGGCGAACGCTTCATTGATCTCGATCACGTCCACATCCTCGATCACCTTGCCGGCTTTGGCCAGGACACGCTGGGACGCTGGTGCGGGACCGATACCCATAACCCGCGGCGCCACCCCCACCGTAGCGCCCGCCACAAAGCGGGCCCGCGGGGTCAGCCCATGCCGCTTCACGCCCGCCTCGGAGGCGACGATGAGCGCGGCGGCGCCGTCGTTAACGCCGGAGGCGTTGCCCGCCGTCACGGTGCCGTCGCTGCGCACGATCGGCCGCAAGGCGGCAAGCTTCTCCAGGGACGTGCTGCGCGGATGCTCGTCGCGATCGACGATCAGCGCCTCCTGCTTACGCCGGGCAATGCTCACGGGCACGATCTCTTTCGCTAGCCGACCGGAGTCGATCGCGCGCTGCGCCTTGTCCTGGCTGCGCAGGGCGAACAGGTCCTGATCCTCGCGGCTAATCTTGCAATCGCGCGCCACATGCTCCGCCGTCGCGGGCATCGGATCGGCCCCGTAGGCTGCCTCGAGGGCGGGGTTGGTGAAGCGCCAGCCGATGGAGGTGTCGTGGATCTCCGCGTGGCGCGAGAACGCGGTCTCGGCCTTGGGCAGGACGAAGGGCGCTCGGGTCATGCTCTCCACGCCGCCGGCGATGACCATGTCGGCCTCGCCCGCCATGATCGCGCGCGCTGCCATCATCACAGCGTCCATCCCGGAGCCGCAGAGGCGATTGACCGTCGTGCCCGACACCGCCTCCCCGTAATCGGCCAACAACGCCGCCATGCGCGCCACGTTGCGGTTGTCCTCGCCGGCCTGATTGGCGCAGCCGAGGATCACATCGTCAACGCCCTCCCAATCAATCTGCGCGTTGCGCGCTTTGAGCGTGCGCAAGGGGACGGCGGCGAGATCGTCCGCCCGCAGGGTGGCCAAGCTGCCGCCGAAGCGCCCCACCGGGGTGCGGATCGCGTCGCAAATATAGGCTGTATGTGTGCTCATGAGTCCTCCAGCGTGTGGCCGCGAACCGTGCGGGACAATCCGGTGAAGCGGGCGATGTCTCGACCGTCCGCCGTGCGCACCGATACGTCGTAGACGCCCGATCGGCCGCTGCACGCCTGCTCCCGCGCCTCCGCCACGAGGGTCTCACCGACCGACGCGGCTCCCAAAAAGACGATCGACGCCTGCTGCGAGACCGTCTTGTCGTTCCTCGAGTTGGCGGCGTACGCGAAGGCCGAATCGGCTAACGAGAAGATCAAGCCTCCATGGATCGTGCCGTGACCGTTCAGCATCTGCGACGTCACCTCGAAGCAGACCTTGGCATAGCCAACCCCGCCATCGAGGTGCTCGAGGCGCCACTGCGGTGCAGTTCCCTCGGCCGCCATCATGTGTCGGGCGATCGCCCGCGCACGCTCATCTTCGTCCGCCATTGCTCGCCTTTAATTAACCGTCTGTTCGGTTTATTATAAGTCGATAAAGGTCTCTCGCCGCAACACAGTAGGGCGTCCATGTCAGCACCGAGCACGATCACACTCGAGATCCAGGACGGGGTCGCGCTGCTCACCCTAAACCGTCCCGATCGCCTCAACAGCTTCACCGCCGAGATGCACGAGGCGTTACGCGAGGCACTGAACACCATCCAGGCGGACGATGCGATTCGCGCCGTCCTCCTCACCGGCGCCGGACGCGGGTTCTGCGCGGGGCAGGATCTGAACGACCGCGCGGTCTCCCCAGGCGGCACCGCCACGGATCTCGGTCATGCCTGCGATACCTACTGGAATCCCTTGGTACTCAGCCTGACGGATATGGCCAAGCCCGTGATCTGCGCCGTCAACGGGGTAGCTGCCGGTGCCGGCGCCAATCTCGCCCTGGCGGCGGACATCGTCCTTGCCGGGCGCAGCGCCAAGTTCATTCAATCCTTTGCCAACATCGGCCTGATTCCCGACACCGGCGGCACCTGGATCCTACCGAGGCTTATCGGGCAGGCGCGAGCGATGGGGCTGGCGCTCACTGGTGACCCGGTGACGGCAGACACCGCGGCTGACTGGGGCATGATCTACCGCGTCTGCGATGACGACGCACTGATGCCCGAGGCCAAGGCGCTTGCCGCGAAACTCGCCGTCGGCCCGACCCGCGGCCTCGCGATGACCAAGAAGCGTATTCGCGAGTCGGCACAGCACGGCCTGCGCCAGGAACTTGACTTCGAACGCGACGCCATGCGCGAGCTCGGCTACTCCGCCGACTACGCCGAGGGCGTATCCGCGTTCCTCGAAAAACGCACGCCCGCCTTCCGCGGCAAATAGCGACGGGACAAAAGCACTATGGCTGCACAGGTTCTAGAAAACTTCGCGCTGCAGGCGTGGGTTAAGGCAGACGCGAGTCTGGTCGACGTTCGCTCGGCGGTTACCGGGCAAACGGTGGCCCGAACGAGTTCCCAAGGACTCGATTTCAAGGCCATGGCCACCCACGCCCGCGCGGTCGGCGGACCGAGCCTGCGGGCCATGACGATCCACGAGCGCGCGTTCATGGTCAAAGGCCTGGCGCAGGCCCTCGACGACCGCAAGGAAGAGCTCTACGCGCTCAATTCGCACAGCGGTGCCACGCGCAAGGACGGCTGGATCGATATCGAGGGCGGCGCCATGACGCTCTTCTCCTCATCATCGAAGGCGAGGCGCGAACTCCCCAACGACATGATCGTGCCGGACGGCGATCTGGAGCAGCTCTCGCGCCACGGCACGTGGGTGGGCCAGCACATATACACCAGCCTCAAGGGGCTGGCCCTGCACATTAACGCCTACAACTTTCCTGTGTGGGGCATGCTCGAGAAGCTCGGCCCCACGCTGATCGCCGGCGTCCCCGCCATCGTGAAGCCGGCCACCGCCACCGCCTACCTGTGCGAACACGCCGTGCGCATCATGGTCGACACGGGCCTGCTGCCGGAGGGCGCCCTGCAGCTCATCGTGGGCAGCACCGGTGACCTCTTCGACCATCTAACCTGTCAGGACGTGGTGTCGTTCACCGGCTCCGCGGCAACGGCCACCAAGTTGCGCAGCCACCCGAACGTGATCGCTAACAGCGTCCGTTTCATCGCCGAGCAGGACAGCCTGAACGCCTCCGTACTCGGCCCTGATGCAACACCCGACTCGCCCGAGTTCGACCTGTTCGTCAAAGAGGTCGTCACCGAGATGACGGTCAAGGCCGGCCAGAAGTGCACCGCGATCCGCCGCGCGCTAGTGCCCGCACCCTTGCTCGATGCGGTGCAAGCGGCGATGAGTGCACGCCTGGGCAAGACTGCCGTGGGCAAGCCCGACGCCGACGGCGTGCGCATGGGCGCTCTCGTGAGCCTCGCCCAGCGTGACGACGTGCGCGAGAAGGTGGCGCTACTCGCTCAGGATGCCAGCATCGTCTTCGGTGATCCGGACCACGTCGAGGCGGTACAGGCGGACGCTGGTGACGGCGCATTCCTCTCCCCTATCCTCCTGCGCTGCGATACGCCCTGGGAGGCAGATAACGTACACAGCGTGGAGGCCTTCGGCCCTGTCGCCACGCTGATGCCCTATCGCGATCTCGCGGATGCCGTTGCGCTTTGCAACGAAGGCCTAGGATCGCTGGTGATGTCCGTGTTCACCCACAGCCCCGCCGTAGCCCGGGAGATCGCCCTTGGCGCCGGGTCCTTCCACGGCCGCATCGCCATGATCAATCGCGACAACTTCAAGGAGAGCACGGGCCACGGCTCACCGCTGCCCATGCTGGTGCACGGCGGTCCCGGGCGCGCCGGCGGCGGCGAGGAGATGGGCGGCGTGCGCGGCATCAAGCACTACATGCAGCGTACGGCCGTGCAGGGCTCGCCCGAACTGATCGCTGGCGTCCTCAACAGCTGGGTCAAGGGTGCGCCGACCACCCAGGCAGGCGCCCATCCCTTCCGCTACGACTTCCACGCCGTCGAAATGGGCAAGACGCTGCTCACGCAGGCACGAGAGATCTCGATCGCGGACATCGAACATTTCGCGCACTTCACTGGCGATGAGTTCTACGCGCACATGGACGAGGACGCGGCGCAGGCCAATCCGTTCTTCCCGGGCCGCGTAGCCCACGGCTACCTATTGCTATCGTTCGCTGCCGGCCTGTTCGTGGACGCGCCCCCGGGCCCCGTCCTCGCGAACTACGGCCTGGACAACCTGCGGTTTCTCACGCCCGTCTCGCCCGGGGATGCGATCAAAGTGCAGCTAACGGCGAAGGCCAAAAAGAAGCGTAACGAGGAGTACGGCGAAGTCCGTTGGGACGTCGAAGTCAGCAACCAGCGCGATGAGCTCGTGGCGACCTACGACCTGCTCACGATGAACGCGATCGTGGACGGACAGCCGTCATGAGCTACGCGCCGATCCTCGACGCCAGCGAGGAGCTCTCCATCGATGCCCTGCGCGCCCTGCAACTGGAGCGCATGCAGCGCTCGATCACCAACGCGTACGACAACTCCCCCGCCTACCGGAAGAAGCTTGACGCCCATGGCGTAGGCCCCGCGGACCTGGGGCAGCTGAGCGATTTGGCGAAGTTCCCCTTCACGGACAAATCAGACCTGCGCGCGGCTTATCCGTTCGGTTTCTTCGCGCGCCCCATGGAGCAGATCGCCCGCGTGCACGCCTCGTCCGGCACCACGGGCCAACCCACCGTTGTGGGCTACACCAAGCAGGACCTCGAAGTCTGGGCAGAGGTGGTCGCTCGCTCGATTCGCGCAAGCGGCGGGCGGCCCGGCATGAAGTGCCACATCGCCTACGGCTACGGCCTGTTTACCGGTGGCCTCGGTGCCCACTACGGCGCCGAACAGCTTGGCTGCACGGTCATCCCCATGTCCGGCGGACAGACCGAGAAGCAGGTCCGGCTAATTCAGGACTTCGAGCCTGACATCATCATGGTCACGCCCAGCTACATGCTGTCGATCCTCGATGAGTTCGCCCGCCAGGGCCTCGATCCCCGCGCGAGCTCCCTGAAGATAGGCATCTTTGGCGCCGAGCCTTGGTCCGAGCGGATGCGGCGGGAGATCGAGGAGGCCTTCAGCATCGACGCGGTGGATATCTTCGGCCTATCGGAGGTGATCGGCCCGGGCGTCGCCAACGAGTGCGTGGAGACCAAGGACGGACCGACGATCTGGGAAGATCACTTTTACCCCGAGATCATCGATCCGCAAACGGGCGACGTGCTGCCGGATGGCGAGCTCGGCGAGCTAGTGTTCACCTCGCTCACGAAGGAGGCTATGCCGATCATTCGCTATCGCACACGTGACCTCACCCGTCTGCTGCCGGGCACTGCGCGAAGTATGCGGCGCATGGCGAAAATCACCGGCCGAAGCGACGACATGATGATCATTCGCGGCGTCAACGTGTTCCCTACGCAAATCGAAGAGATCATCCTCACGCTTGCACCACTGACCCCCCACTACCACTGTGAGATTTCTCGCCCAGACCGAATGGACGTGCTCACGGTGGCAGTAGAACATGTCAAAGGCGCCAGCGTCGATGCGGTGGCGGCTGCCGAGCGTGAGTTGATCGCGCAGGTCAAGTCTCAGGTGGGGGTGACCATTGGCGTTCGGGTGGTCGCCGACGGCGCCTTGGACCGCTCGACGGGCAAAGCTAAGCGAATCCACGATCTGCGCTAGGGAAGCTCTGCACGAGTCCGCACGCGTACCGCCAGGGTGCCTCGGCAGGCGGGGTGCGTCCTCGCGCGAAAGCGCCTGGACGACGCGATCTCGTGAGATGATAAGGACATCCGCGTTAATCACGACGAGTGTCATCGATGGCGAGAACCCAGGCCCAGGACTACGACGACAAGCGCGACCGCATCATGCATCGTGCGGCGACCCTATTCGCACGCAACGGCTTTGCCAACACCTCCATCGCCCAGTTGGCACAGACCTGCGGCGTGTCCAAGGCAACGATCTACCACTACTACGGTTCCAAAGAGGACATCCTGCACAAGGTGATGCTTGAGCACATGGACGACTTGCTACAGTCCGCGCGCAACCATCTGCTCGATGACGCGGACCCGAAACAGGCCTTTCGCAAGCTAACCCGCCTGCTGCTCAAGGCGTACGCCGGGGCGCGGAACAGTCAGCGTGTGCTGCTCTATGAGCGTGATCACTTGCCTGCCAATCAGCGTCGTCAAGTGACCGCTAAGCAGCGCGAACTAGTCGACATCGTCGAGCAGGCGCTCACCGCGGCCAAGGGCCCGAGCCCCAGGTCGCGCGCGGAAACGATGCTGTACTTCGGCATGATCAACTGGACCCCTAACTGGTTTCAGCCGAAGGGACACCTAAGCCGCGACGAGCTCGCCGATCTGGCCGCAGACCTCGCCATCGGCAACTGACGCGGGACACTCCGCACCCGTCCGCGCTACAGGGCGAGCGGCGACTCCTGGATCTTTGCCACGGGCCGCAAAGCGTAGTGTTCCCTATAGGCCGTGGGGGCCATGCCCACGCGCTCGCGGAACTGCCGAGCGAAGTGAGATGCACTTTGGTAGCCGCAGCGCAATGCTATCTCGATAATCCGCTGCTCCCGTTGCGATTCATCGCGCAAGAGTGCCTTCGCCTTTGCCACCCGCGCCTCGGCCACCAGCGTGCTGAAGGTGGTATTAAGATCCGCGAACGCGTAGCGCAAGGAGCGCTCGCTCACGTTCAACGCCACGGCCAGCTGACATACGTTGAGGCGAGGGTCCGCGGCGTGCGCACGTACTGGTGGGCGGCCTGACCCAAGAAATCGCTTCGTCGAAGGTGCTACAGAGCGCCCGCTTGCTCTAGGGTGCAGTGGAGAATCGACAGCGTTGCGTCAGCAAGATGCTGCTTCTGCGACTCGGTCACGATCTGGTGGCGGTGACGCCAAGCCCCTTCCAGATGGTGTTGCAGCAGCGGCGGCACCCCCGCTTGGTGCCCCTGGCGCGTACCGAACAGCTGGGGGCTACCCAACAGGCGCGGATCGCATAGGGCGTGCGGGATCTTGGCCACCATCATCACGATCGGGCGCTCAAAGTCCACGCTGTACGGCTGAGCACTGTCGCAGATGGTGAACTCTCCGGACGATAAATGCGCCGCATTGGCGTGCTGCCGATTCACGCTCTCGCCAGAAAGTTGCATGTGCAAGAGGCAGACGTCTTCATCGACCTGCGCCACGTGGTAGCGCTTGTGCTGCACTAGTGATGAATCGCACTCCACACGCGTTAGCTGGATCGGTCCCATGTCCAGGGTCTCCAGGCTGCCGCGGTAACGCAGGCGGGCCTGGTCGTCACGTGCACGCGGCGAGTAGGGCGAGCTCTCCATGGCGATGAAGACTTTGCAGATCGATTCGTTCCAGTACTCGAGCTGCTCCCGCGGGGCCGCTTCGCTCGTATCGACTCGTGTAACACTCACCTCGCCTACCCCTCACCTTGGCCGCGTTGAGCACACGCGGCCAGCGATTCACGTGGTCAGCCCCAAGCGTCTGTGATTGTGCCGAATCAGTCAAAGGATATTGCCGTTTCAGGCAAGACAAGGGTCGCCAACTCTCCCAGCATCATCGATCCAAGCGAGGGAACGGAAGCTGCATAGCAGCAATCAAGGGGGGATGATGAGGACTGTGATAAGCGCTGCATGCATCGCTGTAGTGACGATGGCGTCCAACGCATGGGGACAAGCGTTGGAAGAGGTGGTGGTCACCGCACGCAAGGTGGAGGAAAGCCTGCAGGACGTACCGATCGCCGTGTCCGCATTCACCGGCGAGGACCTGGAAGAACGAGGCTTTACTACCGTCGCTGACATCGCACAGGTGACGCCGGGCCTCGAACTCGACCCCACGGCAGCCATCAGCGGCAGCTCGGCCGCAATCACGGCGTTCATTCGCGGCATCGGCGTGAGTGACTTCTTGCTCACGATCGATCCTGGCGTTGGACTTTATGTTGATAACGTCTACGTCGCCCGATCGGTGGGCGGCCTGGTAGATCTCTTAGATGTGGAACGCATCGAAGTGTTGAAGGGACCTCAGGGCACCCTGTTCGGGCGCAACACGATCGGCGGCGCGATAAGCGTGGTCTCCAAGGACCCAGGCGATGAGCTAGCAGGTCGCATCTCCGTAACCGGTGGTACCGCCGATCGGCTGGACCTTCGCGGCAAACTGGAGGTGCCTCTCGCCGATAGGCTGTACAGCTCGCTGTCCGTCGCGCTTCGCCAGCAAGATGGCTTCGGCGAGCGCTTGCCCTTTCCCGACGACTACATCCCGCGAGAAGTGCCGGCAGGATCGGCTCCGGACGCGTTCGACGATGGCGTACTCTACGGCAACTTAGATCCCCTCGGCGAGATCAACTCGCTAGCGGGGCGTTTGAAGCTGTTCTACGACGGCGAAAGGGTCCAAGCCCGCTTGGCTGTGGACGCCACCCGCACGCGGGAGACTGCCCCCGCGTCAACGCTGCTCGGCTTCGCTCCCACCTTCGGCACTGGCATCGCCCTCGCTGATGCGCATAACGCTGCCGTCCTCGGCGAGCTGGCCCCCGGGGTGTTCCCGCCCTCGGACAGCCTCCTGTACGACGATCGATGGATCACGGGAGACCCGCACACCACCTTCGGCAGCGCACCCTCCCAGTCGGACTACGACCTGTTCGGCGCGTCGCTCACCGTCGACACCTCCTTCGGGCCCGTCGACTTCAAATCGATCACCTCCTACCGGGATCTCGACTCGGATTTCGGTCGTGATGGCGACAGCTCGCCTATCGTTCTTGATCACACGCGCAATCGGTACCAGCACGAGCAGCTCACGCAGGAGCTACAGCTCTCAGGTCTTGGGATCAACGATCGCCTGCAATGGTTAGTGGGGCTTTACTACTTTCAAGAGGACGGTCTCGACCGCGTACAAGTTCCCTTGGGGCTGGAAGTGGACCTGTCACTCACCGGCACGCCGGGCACGGTGATCAACCTGTGGCTGGATGAGATCAACGACGTCAGTAACACCTCCCGGGCCGCCTTCGCCCAGGCCACCTTCGACTTCACGGAGAAGTTCAGTGCCACCGCCGGTCTTCGCTACACAGAGGACGAGAAGACCTACCGGCCGAACCATCGCACGCAGGGCGCCGCTCCGGTCGTTCTGCTACTCGACGATACGACCGTGGACTTCACCGATCTCTCACCCAGGTTCAGCGTGGATTACCGCTGGAACGATGCCGTGTTCACCTACGCTTCCTTCTCCCAAGGCTTCAAGTCAGGAGGCTTCACCGGCCGCACGGTGGATGTGCAGGACAGTGCACGCCCCTTCGAACCGGAGGAGGCAGAGACGATCGAACTTGGCGTCAAGCTCGATTTCGCGCGGGTGCGCATCAACGCAGCGCTGTTCGCGACGGACTACACGAACCTGCAGCTTATCAACCAGGAGGGGATCACGCCGATCACCGTCAACGCCGGCGAATCGGCAATCGATGGCCTCGAGATCGAGATCTTTGCAGCCCCGACAGATCAACTCACCCTCCAGCTCGGCTACTCCTACCTCGATGCGCGCTACCTGGAGATCACCGATCCGAACGCCACGATTGACGAGACCTTCGAGTTTCAGAATACGCCGCCACACTCCTTCAACGTCTCCGCTGACTATCGCGTACCGTTCGACTCCGGCGCCGAACTTGCGCTGCGTGCCGACTACACGTGGAAGGACGATCACTTCAACGATGCGGAGAACACGCCCCTGTTAGCGCAGGAGGCTTTCGGACTGTTGAATCTCGCGGCGACGTATCGCACGAGCGACCACTGGCGTTTCACCGCGGGCGTGCAGAACTTAACCGATGAGATCTATCTCTTCTCGGGGTTTAGCCAGCCCGGAGTGGGATTCATCGAAGGAAGCTTCAATCGCGGCCGCCAGTGGTATGTGATGTCGGAATACAGCTTCTGAGGGAAGAAGCACATGGATGAGGCGCCGTGTTCGGTGGCAATCCCGTGCTAGAGGCGCTCGGTGACCTAGTTGATAATCCAGTTACCTCGCCAGTCTCAACGTACACTAGGACGGCGCCTTCGACACGGCCGACACTCAGGCCTACAACAACGTCTGCCGGAACGCGCCGGGCCTGCCGCGGCTATGCGGTCTGGGCGGTGGGGGCTCGTACTCTGTTATTGATCGTCGGATCTACGCACGGTCTGGTCGCTGCGGTAGCTCCTGTTGGGGGCGCGGGTTTCCATCTGATGGAACCAGCCAGCCATTCGCGCGACCGACCGCGTCGACGTACCGCGGCAGGGTCAGCGGAGGATGTGCTTCGTCCTTCCCTGCAGCGTGTTAGCTTCCCGTGTCGACCACGGCGCTACGAACGTGTCCTGCTACCTAGCCGCGTTTACGCAGCGAGTCTCCGCCACGCATGCGCCTACGTCGCTGGCAAGCCCCGACGCCGAGTAGGGCGCTGCACATCAGTGCGAGCGTCGTCGGCTCTGGAATCTGGGTGTTCGGCATGGCACCGAAGAGGAGGTTGCTGGTCCTGACCCTGGCGCTGCTCTGGGGGTCCAGGTTTGTTGAAAGGCTAATGCTCTGAAAGGCGGTGTCCGAAAAGAAGCCGAGAAAGGTCGTTGGTGGATTTCCTCGGGTACCAAAGTCGTCTCCGAAGGTGAAGGTATCGCCCGAAGAGAGGGTCATAGTGACCCGCGTGTTTGGCGAGTTGGTGATGTCCCAGTTCATGGCGAAGCCGTTGACAGCGGACGGGAAGGTCCATGTCACGAACTCAAAACCGGAGAGTTCGTTATCCGCATCGATATCGACAGCGAAGAAGTTCGAGGTTCCACCAGGTGCGCCCACGATTCTATGGATCGGCGGCCTGTCGTCGTTGGGGAAGGGATTGGTCAGATTCGTCCCCGAACTCACCACGCCTGAGTCGAACGCCACTGTTTCTGCGTTCGACGTTGGGTTGCTGAAGTTGTCCGTCGTGAACTGGGTGGATGGATCGAAGGCGTTCTGCCAATCGGTGAGGTTGTCGAAGGTGATGAGCGCGGCGTTTGTCGTGCCAGGCATGACCGCCGCCAGCGTGACTAGGGCGCCAAGCATCTTGCTTCGACGGCGTTCACTGAGACTCATGTTGTTGCTTCCTGTTGTTTTCTAGCGCAATTTACACCGATGACCTTGGCGCAAGTTGCGCCGAGGGTGCCGATGCTCCGCGGGCGGATCACTCCGTCGCTACTTCTAATGGCGCAAGAGCGGGCAAGGATGTGTCAATGCCCATCCCCATCACGACGCGTGCTTCGACCCCCGAGTCAACTACCGGGGGCGCTCGCTATCCCGCGAGCAGGTCCACGAGCTCGGCTAGCCTGGATTATTCGTGAGTCATCTACTGCGGCCGCCGCGTCGACCATCGAGATGATGAACGGCGTGAGTTCTTGGGTGAAGTCGCCGTAACGCTACCCTACGCTCACGCGCGTTCATGGATACCAGAGGAAGTTGGAGAACCGGACTTAGGAGAGGAGTCTCCTCTACGACCAGCGAAGCAGATGGCTTCACTTCACTGTCCGAAGGCCGCTAGCACATCCGGGGGCACCAGGTTCTGCAGGGCTACGTCATCAGCGGCTACCAATTCGACGATCAGCTGCACCACCTCAGCCGGATCCATCTGGTTCGACTTGATACCTTCTCCCACCGCCTTGAAGGCCTCGGTGTCTCCCCGCTGCAGTGCCTCTCCGTCGAACCAGTCCCACATGGAATCCGCCATGCGGTCATTGAACCCCGTTGCGTAGGGCCCCGGATGGATGAGAGCGACATCCACACCTGTAGCACTCAGCTCGGCGCTCAGCGTCTTGCCGAAGGCCTCCAGCGCATGTTTGCTCATCGTGTAAGCGCCGAAGGTTGGCACGGTCACCAGCCCGCCCACCGACGACATGATCAGAATGCGGCCCGCACCACGCGGGATCATCTGGCGCAGCACGCGTTGCGTAATCGCCAGGGAGCCGAGTACGTTGACCTCGAGCACTTGGCGCGCCTGCTCCAGGGGAATCTCTGCCATCGGCCCGCTGCGGCCGATGCCCGCGTTGTTTATCAACACATCGATGCCCCAGTGATCGACCTTGGCGATATCGTTGGTCGTGATGTCCAGTCGTTCCACTTGCAGGTGCGGTTTCTCATACGTCAGCCGCTCCGCCTGCGCATCGGTCTGCGTGGTCGCGATCACCTGGTGGCCGCGCTGGGCTAACGCAATGCTAGCCGCCTTGCCGAAGCCTGATCCGGCGCCCGTGACGAGTACGCGTTTCCCCATGCTCGAATGCCTCACCAATCCCACTGCAGCGATGCGAACCATTCGCCAGGCCGATTGAACACGGCCTCCGTGTAACCGACGCCAGGTTGGAAGAACCCGGTGATGATCGCGGTTTCATCGGTGAGGTTGCGCGCGCCGAAGCTCACCTGCAGATGCTCATTGCGGTGATGCCAGGTCAAGGAGGCGTTCAGAAACGCAGTGGCGTTCTGCACAAGTTCCGGCGTGTTCTCCGCATTGTTATAGACCTTGCTGCGGTAAGTCAGATCGCTGCGCAGCACGAGCCTGCCCGCGCCGCCGCCGATGGGAAACGTCCAATCGAACCCCAGGTTGCCGGAGAACTCCGGCGCGTTGGCCAGCTCTGTGCCGACCGGAAACGGCGGCGGCTCGTCGTACTCAGCATCGAGGAAGCCTGCCGATAGGTACACGTTCAAGGCGTCGATCGGTGCGATCAGCCCGTCCAGCTCGATCCCTCGAATCCGCGCCGACGCCGCATTGGTGGTGATCGGCGCAACGCCCGTTTGCACCACTACCTGCAGATCGTCGAACTCGGTCGAGAAGAGCGCCAGGTTCAAGCGCGCGCGCTCGAAGTCCGTCTTCAGACCCAACTCGACGGTGGACGCGGTTTCCTCGTTGAAGGGAATCGGCGTCTGATCTGGAACGAACGCCGTCGTGCGACCGGTGAAGCCGCCGCTCTTGAAGCCCGTGGAGTAGGAAGCGTAGGCCATGTAGGCGTCACTGAACCGGTGCGCCAGGTTCAGCGTGTAGGTCGTGTTACCGAAATCCAGGTCAGCCACCCCCGTGCTGAGGGAATTGCAGCTATTGACCACGAATCCCTCAGGAATAGCCAGCGCATTGGCGACGCCACAGTCGAGATGGGTTTGATCGTAGTTCTTCTGTTCGTCCGTGTAGCGCAGGCCGCCGGTCACACTCGTCTGCTCGGTGATGTCGTACGTGGCCTGGGCGAAGAGGGCCCAGGCCGAGTTGTCGATGATGTTGGTTTGATCGAGCGCTGCCAGTCCGTGCAGCAAGGGCACGACCACCCGATCCTCGCCGTCTTCATTGAACAGATAGGCCCCGAGCACCGCGCGCCAGCGACCCGCGTCGGCGGTGAGCTGGAGCTCCTGGCTGAACTGCTGGTGGGTGTAATCGTTTGTATGTGCATCCAGCACGAAAGGCGAGTGATCAGGGTCTTGCCCGAACAGCGCATCCAGCTCCCGGTAGGCCGTGATGGACTTGAAAGACCATACATCCGTGAGCGCGTAGTCCATCGTGAGACTCAGCCCCCACACGTCCGACTCGTTGGCTCCGGGGCCGGTGGCGTAGGTCGAGTAGGGGTCGTCGATGACGAAGGTCTCGTCGTCGTAGGGAATGGTGAGCGCTTCGAAGCCGAAGATCTGATGCAAGGCCACGAGGTTAGGAGCGAACTCGTTCCCCGTGACGGGGTTCGCCACGCCCGGCGTCGGCAGCGACAAGTCGTCAGCGAAGGTGTCCAGCAACACCAGGGCGGGCGCGGTCTCGTCCGCCGAATAGAAGTCGCCGACAAAACTGAAACTCAGGCGATCCGTCGGTTCCCACACGAGATTCGCGCGGGCCGAGTAGTTATTCTCATTGCCCGGCTGCTCATCTGCGTCTGGGAACGCGATGATATCGCCGTTGGCGATGAGCGCGCCCGGCTCCAGGCCCGTGGTGTTGCCACTCAGCAGCGCACCCGTGCGCTCATCGAACACGGTAATGCCCGCGATCGCGTCGGCCAGCCCCACGAGATCCGGGTTGTCGGCGAAGAAATCGCGGAAGATGCCGTAGCCGTCGCGCCGCTTGCGCGAGACGGAGATCCCGCCGTACAAGTCTTCCGCGAGCGGTCCGCTGACGGAAGCGCGCAGATCCAAACGGTCTGCTTCACCGGTGGTGAGCTGGGCGGAGGCGCGAAACTCATCGTTGGGCTTGCGCGACACCAGCTGCACCGCGCCGCCGATCGTGTTTCGCCCAAACAGCGTGCCCTGCGGGCCGCGTAGGACTTCGATCTGCTCTAGATCCAACAGATCGAACAGTCCACCGACCGAGCGCGCAACGTAAACGCCATCCACGTAGACACCGACACTCGGGTCGATGGTGAGCAAGAAATCGGTCGTGCCGATGCCGCGGATGTTGATGTTCGGCGAGTTCGAGCTGCCGTTGATAGGCGAGACACTATCAATATTTACGTTAGGTGCTACGTCAGCCACTTCGGAGAAGTTGGTCCGGCCGGTCGCCAGCATCTGCTCGCCGGTCACCGCCGTGACGGCGATCGGAACGTCCTGCTGGTTCTCGGTCGTCCTGCGAGCGGTCACCAGCACTTCTTCGATTTGCGCGTTGCTTGCCGTCGCCGTAGCGAGCAGCCCGAGCACGATCACCGTCGATCGAATAAACCTGTACACAACTCTCCCCCTTCCTTGATTCACGGCAGTCGGAGGATGCTCAGGAGTGGACCCAAGCCCTGGCGACGGCCGCCTGGCCCCCAGGGAGGGACGCTATTGGTTTTGTAGGACGGGTGCTTTGGTGAGAGCGAATGCGATTTTTCGCTCCGCGCCACCGCGGGACTAGCGCTTGAGCATATACGACCGAAAGTTGTACGGCGACGCGCCATACGCCTGTTTGAACGCCGTAGAGAAATGAGCGAGGTTGGTAAAGCCGACCATCAGCGCCGTGTCGGCAATGCGCAGGTTCGCAAACTGCTTGTCACCCAGAATCTCTCGCGCGCGCTCCAGGCGCCGCTGCTTGATGTAGGCGCCGACGCTCGAGGTGTTATCCGCAAAGATCCGGTGCAAATTGCGTGTCGACATGGCAAAGGTACGGGCGATCTCCGCTGGAGTGAGCGCCGCATCGGCGAGGTGCCGCTCTATGTACTCCTGAATCTCGTAGATCCGTGAGGTGCCCCCGCCGCGACGGTCCGACCCCTCGTTGGGATCCTGGATCGCCTGCCCTATCAGCCCAATGCCTACGTCGGCCATGGCGCCGGCCTGCTCGTTGGGCATGCCCAGCAGCAACTCTCGCCAGAAACTCTGCAGGAACGCGGTGAGAATTTTGCCGGTGCCGTTCTGACCGCTCACACGGCGGCACACGTACTTGTCGAGTTCCGGGCAGACCGCTAGGAATCGCTCCCGCGGGATCTTGATGACGAACAAGCCCATGTTGCGATCCATCCGCACATCGTAGGGCCGTTCACTGCTGCAAATGCAGAACTCACCGGGGCCAAGTCGAATGACCCGCTGGTCCTGCTCGTTGATGGTCTCACCGAACACCTGCAGGTGGAAGGTGACCGCCGGGTCATCGCGCCGGGCATGCTGCCACGTATGGATGACGTCCGACGCGCCCTGAACGACGTTCGCGATGTTGCATTCGCCCGCGCGCACGATCTCGAAGCGGCCCTCGAAGCTGTCGGCCTCGCGCGGTTCGACAAACTTCCGGGTGAACGACTGGGAAAGCGTATCGTTCCAATAGGCCAGCCGATGCCGCTTGCGAACGTCGCCGGTGGAATATGTGCGAACTTCGGACATCGCCCTATCAAGCCATTCGCGAATACTCGGAGCTTAAGGCTACATCGAAGCCGAGCCAGCTGGCCACCGTGGCTTCGAGGTGCTTCCACAGCGCTGTTGACTCGAATGCTGCTCGGGTGAGGTCGGTCGAGAAGAGCGAACCATCGGTGTCATTAGTGAGGTTTTCCCTATGAAGTTCACGGAAAGCCCGCTACCCGGATGGGCCCATTCCAAGTTGACCTTGAGGAGAGTGGGCGACGGGCTCGCGATCAGCGCCACGTTCTCCTGATTGTCGCACCCCGAGTGGTAGTGCGCCGACACACGTCCAATGAGACCACCGACTCTGCCTGGCTCAAATTCTCGACGATCGGCGCTGCCAGGGAGCCCTCAAGATCGTTGTCAAACTCGCTATCCGTTGTGATCGTTGGGACAAGCGGCGGATCAACACGAATCGCGGTACAGCGCACATCGGCAGCGCCGACCGCTGTTTCGACGAACTAGCTGGTCACGGGCGCCCAACGCGACTCGAGCCACCGCCTACTAGCGACCGGACCCTCAGCAAACAACATCCGTGCGGGCGACAGCGCGGTGACATGCCCCATCGCAGGACTTGCCTAAAATGCCACCTTCCGCTATCTTATAGACACTCTAAGGTATCATTATGAGAATCTGGTGACTCAAAACAGCCGTACGGGCCAGGCGCCAACCTTCGATCTCGCGCAACTTGCTGACACGTTGCTCATGCGCACCACTTTGGGCCTCGTGCTGCTCGGCACCGGGCACGCGCTCACGGTCGCCGCAGTCTGGTTCGGCCCTGAGGCGCAGGAGAGCTTCAGATGGGTTCGACTGACCCTCGCAGGCTGCATCCTGCTTCTGGTGCTGCCCGCGGTACTACGCTTTGCGGTGGCGCGGCGACGCACAGCCTGTAGCAGAGCCTCCTGCGACGGCTACTTACTCGATGTGTTTCGCCGCGCATGCGTGGCGGCCTTTACGACCACCTTTCTCGTGCTCGTGGCGCTGGAGATCGCGGTGAATCAGCTCCCACCGTCAGTTGACTCCCACGTGATCCTCAACGCCTTGCTCACCGTGACCCTATGGATGCTGGCAGGTTCGTTCTTTGCTCAAACGATAGGCGATCGTTCCCCAGACCAGCTATGAGCAGCGCCCTACGTAACCGAATCCGCGTGTTCCGCGCCGAACACCGCCTCAGCCAAGCTGACCTGGCGCGAGAGATCGGCGTTTCACGAAAGACCATCAGCACCATCGAGGTGGGCCGTTTCGTCCCATCCACCATCATTGCCCTGAAGTTGGCACGCCGTTTCGGCGTGGCGGTAGAGGACATCTTCCAACTGGCCGATGCAGCATCAACGACGAGTGTTAGAGGACAGAGCCAATGAAATCAGAGAAGAATCGGACGATTGCAAATGCGCTCAGCTGGGCCGCAGCGATCATCGCAGCGGCGTTGCTCACGCGTGGCGGCGACAGCGGGCCTTTGCTCCTGCTGTTGCTGATCACCGCGTGGTTTAGCACCCTGTTGACAACGTCGGCGCAAACCAGGCGCTGCGAGAAGAGCGCGCTGATGCGGATCGTCGGAGTCGATCGGTCGGATCGAGATCGATAGAACCAGGGGAAGGCAACGGGGTGCGCCCGCGCGATCAGATCCGTGACGCTCAGCGAGTGAGCGTATGTGGTGACGATAGATTTTCGTATTCGCTGACGCATTAGGTACCATCGCGGAAACGCCCGGCTGGGCAATATCAATAGCAGATGCGAGCGCACCCTATGCTTTCTAATCAGCCTCTCAGTATCGGCGGCATCCTAGACGGCGGTTTCACGCTGTTTCGACAGGGATTTGCCAAGATTTTGCCAGCTGCGGCGATCGCCGCCCTGCCCTATTCGTTGACGATGTCCTTCCTCAACGCGCGGACAGCCGGACTGGAGACCGAAACGGACCCGGCGATCATCGAGCAAACGCTTTTGGAGTTTGCAGTGCTGTTTCCGCTGATGTTCCTGTCCCTCGTGCTCATGGTGGGCATCATCCTTCACCGTCAGGTGGCGGTGGCTCGCGCAGAGCCGATCTCGCTCCTCAAGGATGTGCTCGTTGCCCTGAAGCGCGCGGTGCCGATGATCGTCCTAATGCTCCTTTACATGGTGTTGGTGATGCTTGGCTCAGTGGCGCTGCTGATTCCGGGCATCATCCTCACGGTCAGTATGTCGTTGTTTTTCTACGTCCCCTACTTCGAGGAGCGGGGAAGCTGGGGCGCCCTCTGGCGCAGCCACGCCCTGGTCTGGGGCGGCAACTGGTGGCGTACGGCGTCCGTCCTGACGCTGGTCAGCGTGATCCTCTTCGCGGTGTCCTTCGTCTTCTACATAGGCATCGGTATCGTGGCTGCAATCAGCGTGGCATCGGGCTCGAGCGCCTTGACCACCACCGCAGACTTCATCCTCAACTGGGTTGTGTTGGTGCTGGTGATGCCCATGTACTCGTGGATGGCCCTTGTGCTGTACAACGATCTCGTGTTGCGCAAGGAAGGCGCTGATCTCGACGAGCAACTCGCCGAGCTGCAACCTGGCATCAGCAGCGCGGGGTGAGCACCTCCGTCGTCGATCCGCCACAGGCACGGCGCTACTGTGCTGCGGAGGGCTCATGCCGCGGGCAGTGTTGATCCTTGGCTGACGAGGTAAGCCCCGGCCCGTCGCGCCTAGATGCGGAAACGCTCGACCCGATCATCGCGGAGTTGGATCTTTCCGAGGCGGCTGCGCTCGATAGCCTGATGGCCTGGTATCGGGACGTCGCGCGCAAGGCATGGCGTTGGCTGCAGGAGGTGACCGGAGGCGAGGATGGGTGGCTGGTCGGGGCTATCGAGCGCCTCGACAACTGGCTAACAGGGCTGGGTGCTCCGCCGATCGATGGCGAAGCGATCATCAACGTCATCGGTTTTGCGATATTGGCCGGGGCAGCTGCGCTCGTCGCTATTGCACTTTGGCGCACCTGGCGCCACTACTTTCCGCCGGTGGCACGCCCACCGGCCCTCGACCTTACGGGCCTGGAGCGAGGCGACTTCGCCCGCCCCCTCACGGAACTTCCACGCGAACATTGGGCACCGGCCTTGTTCATCCATACCTGTATGGCGCTCGCACAAGCCCGCCTGCTCGAGGTGGGGCCGTTTCAAACTAACCGAACGCTGGCAGACGCGGCGACGTTGCCTGCCCCCTTACGCCAGCATCTGTCGGCACTCGCGGATGCCGCTGACCGCAATCTGTTTGCGGGTTGGCAGCCCGACGATGCGGAGCTGGCCGCGTTACAGGCACGCCAGGCAGCGGTGTTGGCCCACCTATCGGCGGACGACTGATGGACCGCCTACGCACATTGCTCTGGGTCGGCGCAGTCCTCATGCTCGTCGCGCTACTCGTCATCCCGGGCTTCAACGAGAATGCTGAGCCCGAGCGGCCGACCACCGACAATACGAGCGAGCTCGGCCTGGCCGCATTGCATCGTTGGCTCGGTACCGCGCGGATCTCAACTCACTCCCAGCGTGTGCGGTTCACCTCGAGCAGTCTTGCGGAACTCTCCACGCCAACGGGAAATCTCGCGATCGTCCACGTGCCGGCCGTGCTGCTCTTCGAGGCGGATGAGATCGCTCACCTTATGAACTGGATACGTGAGGGAAATACCCTACTGGTGGCGAGCGGACACCTGGAGTCGGCGCCATGGATTTACGATGGATTCGACCTCACTCGGTCACTCTGGCGCCTAACCGGCCTGCCTCTGCGGCCCTTCATCACATGGAACGGTGACGAGGAGATCTCGCCAGCCCTCAACGGGGAAGCATCAGATGGCGATAACACCTCGGCGACAGCCGGCGAGACGATGGGCGAGATACGCGACTCGCTCGAGGATGCCCTGAACGTCCCGGGGTGGCTCCTAGTGCATGGTTCTGCAGAGGCAGTGGATCTTGCCAGCTCACCTGGTCAACCGTTTGCCGCCGGATTGGATGGCTTGCGCGTGCCCTGGGACGGCGACCAGTGGATACCAGCCTTCCCCAATACCTCAACCAAGGCAGGACAAGGTGGCGCGCAGGAAGAAGAAGCCACTCCTGACGCCAACCCCCTTCGCCTCATCGATGATGATGATGCTAGCGCCGGTATCGAGGCCGACCTCGCCGCGTGCGGCGGCTCCCTCTACGAGCTGCCGACCACCGGTCTCGTGACGCGGGAACTACGCGGTCGCAACGGCTGTCGCGAAATCCTCACCCCAGGGGCGGACACGTGGCAGCGCTTACTGGCTCACGCAGACTCGGAACAACCCGTCATGATGCAGGCTCCCCTAGGTCAGGGCGATGTGCTCGTGCTCCTGCATCCTTCCCTGCTGGCGAACGATGTGCTCCACCGCTTCGGCAATCGGCGCTTCGCTATGCGCCTGATCGATACCTGGCTCGGTGACGGCGGTACGGTGATCTTCGACGATGCGCACCAGGGCCTAAACGACATCCTGGAATCGTCGGATCTCGTTTCCGACTGGCGGCTGTACGCGAGCATAGGCTTCGTGCTGTTGTTCTGGATAGGATACCTGTTGGCGAACAATGGCGATTGGGCGCGAGCGCTCTACCGCCAAGCGCCCGCTGGCATGGGCCAGCTCGAACTGGTACGCGCGAGTGCCGGCTTTCTCGATCTGCGCCTACGCCGCGACGCCGTTTACGAAGCCATTCTCGAGCCCCTTAGCGCGCAGCTGGCGCGCAAGTGGCGCCTCCCTATCCAAAGCGCCCTCAAGGACGGCTTAGTCAAAGAGCGCGATAGGCACCCAGATCTGGTCGCGACGATCGTCGATCGCCTCTCCGCGATGGCGGCGGGACGTCGGGTCTCCTACGCCGCCCTTCAACATGACATCAAAGCACTCAGCGAAGCGATTCGCTGACCTCCACTTGGAAAGTCGAACTACACATCCTATGAACCCCACACAACACTACCTGCAACAGATCCAGAGCAAGCTTGGCGAACGGGTCTTCGGCCTGGGGCAAGCGGCACGGCTTTTGGGCATGACCCGAATCGCCGGCGGCCACGCACTGCTCGAAGGTCCGCCGGGGATAGGCAAGACGTTGCTGGCGCGCTCCTTCGCCCAGGCGCTCGGGGGGCAGTTTCGACGGGTGCAGGGGACGCCTGACCTACTGCCGGCCGACATCACGGGCGTCACGGTCTTTCGCCCCGACGGCACCGAGTTCAAATTTCGACCAGGCCCCCTCTTCGCCGATGTGGTGCTAGTCGATGAGATAAACCGCGCCGGGCCGAAAACCCAGGCAGCGCTGCTGGAGGCGATGGAGGAGAAGCGCACCACTATCGACGGGGACACCCGTGAGCTGCCTGCAGACTTTGTGGTCATCGCCACTCAAAACCCGATCGATTTCGAGGGCACCTATCCCCTGCCTGAATCACAGGTGGATCGCTTCCTCATCCGCCTCGACCTCACCTACGCGCCACGGGCTGAAGAAGTGCAGGTGCTGCAACGTTACGCATCGCCCGAGGGAAGTGCGCACCAGGATGCTCTCGCCGCTATCGAGGATGAGCGCAGCCTGCTCCGTGCCGCGCGTGACGAGGTAGCCGCCACGCGCATCGAACAGGCGTTGGTGGAGTACGTCGTGAACATCTGCGAGGCCACGCGACAAGCGCAGAGCATCGCCCTCGGCTTATCCACGCGCGCTGCGCGGGCCATGCTGCTGATGGCCCGCGTACTCGCCGCCGGCTCGGGCTTTGACTTCGTGCGCCCGGACGACGTGCAGGGCGTCGTCGACGCCGTCGGCGCTCACCGTATTGTGCTAACGCCGGAAGCGCGCATCGCCGGCCTCACGGCGCAAGAGACTCTGAGCCGACTGGTGGAAGGTATCGCCGTGCCACGTGTGCAGGGCGCAGTACCCTCACCTACCGGCGAGTCACAGGAGTAGGGCACTCCCGTGACCTTGCGCTGGCCTGCCATCGTCTGGATCGCCGCCATCGCCACCATTGGCATCGCCGGCCTGTGGATGGGAGCACCTCTGGCTGGCCTATGGCGCTGGCTCACGGTGGCCCTGATGCTGGCGCTGCTCATCGAGCGGCTGCTGAGCACCACCCCTCCCCTGCTCGCTACATTGGAGCAGCCACCGTCCGTGCACCTGGGAGAGCCCACCGACTGGGTATTGCACGTGACCAACATCGGGCGCTCGGCGCTTCGCTGCGCGTACGCACCCCGTCCGCCCGTGTGGTTCGCCGGAGACTTGCAAGATGCGCAGGTGCGTCTGCGACCGGACGAGCACCGCACACTACCGTTCAGCCAGGTGCCGCAGCGCCTGGGAGAGCACCCATGGCCTCGCCAACCCGTGATGGTCCGCGGGCTCTTCGGTCTGGCCGAATGGATTCGCTCGGTCCCCCTGCATGAGCGCCCGGACACGGAAGACAACGCACACAACAGTCCACCGAGCGATACGGCGGACCAGGCACCGGCCGTCACTCACGTGTCACCGGCCATGCTGGCGGGCGCCGGGCGACGCAGCGCCCTCGACCGGCTGGGCAGCACCCGACAGGCCATCCGCTCCTACGGCGGCAGCGAGTTCCGCAGCCTGCGCGGCTACAGCGTCGGCGATCCGCCGTCGGTGATCGACTGGAAAGCCACGGCGCGTAGCGGCTCCCTCGTCGTGCGAGAGACCGAAGAGGAGCAGCAGCTACTCATCCTCTTCGCCCTTGACTGCGGGCGCAGTAGTCGCCTGCGGGTGGGGCAACTCGATGCGTTGGGTCACGCCGTCAACATCAGCGCGCGCCTAGCCGAGCTCGCCGATCACGCGGGCGATCGCTGCGGCCTGCTGACCTACGCCGACGCACCCATCGCAAGCGTCCCGCCAGGGCACGGCCCGGCCCACCTGCGACGCTTGCGCGATTGCCTGGCCAGCTGCCGCACGCAGGCGAACGAGAGCAACCCGCTCAGTGCCGTGATTCAGCTCGCTCGCGCCCTGCCGCAGCGAGCTCTGGTGCTGAATTTCACCCAGCTCGACGACGCCACCGCCAGCGGCCAGCTCGCTGAGGCCACGCTGCTGCTGCGCCCGAAGCACCTGCCGATGGTGGTCGCCGTGCAGGACGAATCCCTGGAGCAGATGATGCAAGCAGGCAGCACCGACCGCGAAGCCATCTTTACGGCCATTGCCGCTCGCGAGTACCGGCGCACCGCGGCGCGAACCCGCGCCTCGCTCGAGCGCATGGGCGCCGTGGTGGTGGAGGCGACCCCAGATCGAATAGAGCGCGAAGTGTTCGAGTGCTACAGGCGCTTGCGATCGGACAAGCGCATCTGAGCCAGCCACCCCCAAAGGCGCCCGTCGAGAACGAGCAGAAACACCACCGTCCACGCCAAGCCCACGGCCACGCGCGTGGCCAGGTTAAAGTACTCATTCGGTGAGATATAGCCCTCGATCAGCCCGCAGCCAATGAGAAACGGAACGCTGGCAGCCAAGAGTGCACCCGCATCGCCAGCGGCGGCCTGCAGGGAGGCGATTCTGCCGTGAGCGCCAGGTCTGGCCAGCGCGCGACCGATCGCCAGACCAGCCGCGCTGGCCACGCAGATCACCGATAGCTCTACGATGCCGTGGGCAATCACGAAGCGAAACAGCGGCAGGGCGGTACCGTAGGCGGCCGTGTAGGCGAAGATAGAGCCCAGCATCAGCCCGTTCAGGGACAAAATGTACAGCGTGCCGATACCGTAAAGCATGCCGAGAACGAAGGCCGTGAACGACACGGTGATGTTATTCATGGTGATGTCCGCGGCGAGCACGGAGGACGGCATGATGTTCAGGAGATCATCGGTCCACAGGCCCCCGTTCTGCACCTTGCGGATCATCGGCCCCGAGAGGAACCACCCCGCGGTCTCCGTTGCCACGCTCACCATTGCGAAGCCGACGAGGGTGGCGGCGATAAACAGAGCGAAGGAGACCGTGAGTTCTCCCCGCAGCGTGCGGACCGCCGCCGGCAAGCGCTGGGTATAGAGCTGCCACAGGTCATTGAGTGGCGCGGTCGGCTTGCTGTTGATGGCGCGGTGCAGCTGCGAGTACAGCGCCTCGGCGGTGCGGTGAAGTCGGCTGCCTGGCACTTCACGCCGCGCGAGGGACACATCCCGGGCCAAGCCCTGATAGCCGTCCAACACCTCACGCGCCTGCTCAAGTCCGAGGTCGCGGCGCTTACTGGCGATATGACCGGCGAGCGACTTCCAGCCCGCATGGCGCCCGCCGAGCCAGTCGGCGTAAGGCGCTTGCTTCTCTCCTGACGGCTCGGTGCTCATTGCCCGAGCAGCGCCTTGAGCTGACGACGCCGTTGACCATCCTTGGCGGCCGGCGTGATCCCCTGACGCAGAAGGACACTCTCGGTGAGCTCCTGTCGGCGATCGCGGCGTAAGGTGCTCCACCGCGCCAGGATCTTGGTGACCAGATCCAACTCATCCGCCGACAGATTCGACTTGTCGAGAGCGCCGAGGTCCTTCACCAAGCCGCGCGCGCTCTTGGGGGCTTGCACCACTCGCGTGCCGGCCACGAGATCACCAAGGCGCTGATGTTGGCGGGTGATCATCACGGCGACCAGTCCCACGGTGTACACCATCGGGAGGCTGTCGATAACACGAAGAACGTTGCGCAGTAGAATGGCGCCAGCGCCCGGTGGCTGCCCTTCGCTATCGACGCAGTGAATCCCCGCGATGCGCTTGCCCGGCGAATCGCCACGCATGGCCAGCTCCACCACCGGGTGGTAGAGCAGGAATAGCAAGCTCGGCACGCCAAAGAAGCCGAGCAGGAAACCCGGATCAGTCGGCGTGTTCTCGTCAAAGCCCGACGCCACGTCCAGCTGCACCACGCCAAGTCCCGCTAACACGCTGAGCACGATCCAGTAGAGCACCGGGAGCACGAGGCGAATGTGGAAGTCGATGATGTACGCGTAGCCGCGACTCCCCGCGCCGGCGAGGGGGAGGTCGATCGATACGCCGGTGGCGGCGCCCAGTTCGAGGGATGGTGCGGTGGCGGAAGCTTCCTGCATCGGCCTATTGAACCCGATCGACCTGTATTCGGCCACCGCGAATTGAGGGCATGGGTTGCGAGTCCATTGCATCGGCCGCCGAGCAGTGCGCGTACCTTGTCGGATCGGTGCCAGCCAGGGGGTAGCCTGCCGTTGACGCGGCGCGCGAGGTGCCGAGGATTTCCATTAGCGAGACAGATTCAAGCTGGTGGCGATCAATTTTGCACGCGCCCAAAGTGCAGTCGTCCTAGCGCCGCGACAGCCCACGCTGGCCTGACACCGGCTGGCGTCGAGCTACCCCTACCAGAGCACGCTATCCACGGCGATCGCCTCGCGGATTTCCGGGCAGTTAGGGTTCTTCAGTTAACCATATACCCCCCAAAGGGTGCGGCGGTGAGCACCCGCAGCCAACTTCTTTTCTGAATAGATTCAACGACCTCAGATTCCCATCAGCTAGGCATTCGAGAACCAAATGGGTGGCATCAGGACGGGAGAGGCGCGGTGCCGAGAGGGTCTCGGCAGCGGCGTCAGCCGCGTTGAACTCACCTCCCACAAAGAGCAACAAGGAAGCACGATGAAAGCCACCATCAACCAGCTCACGCCCCTTCGACTGACCGTCGGTCTTGCCGCACTGGCTGCCGCTGCATCCACCGCCCATGGTGAAGATCGCGAGTACGTAGAGACCTTGAAGCCCTCTACGGGCTTTAACTCCGACTGCAATCAACCGATCTTCGCCCTACCGGCCCCGCTGCCACCGGACATCCACTTCGATTTCATCGGACTGCACAACCCCGCCACCGCGCCTGGCGATGCTGGCAACGATGCGTCACCGCTCACGCAAGACAGCTGTGTGAAGGCGCTCGATCAGGCCGTCGCCACGACCACCAACCCGGACTTCCGCGCCGCGAACGGCTTTCCGGATGTGGATGAACGCCTGAAGAACCGGCGCAGCAACGAGGTGCCCATGCCGACGCTCCTAGACGGAGCCCGTATCGCGGCCCCGCCTGAGGGTGCTCTGGGGGCTCCGTTCCCGACCACGCACAGCATCCCCGCCGACGCGATGACCCTCGGCGAGTTCCGCGACGTGCGCGGCTTCATGCGCGTGACCTGCCGTGACGATGGCACCGGCGCGGTGGAGATTCGCGTGTTCGGCTATAGACCGAATGCGCTGGTTACCGTCTGGGCCATCTGGTACGCCACGCCGCCGGGCGCCCCGGGCGCGTCCATCGTGCCGCTGCCCTTCGGCGGCGTCCCGAACATGCTCGCCATCAACAACCGTGGCAACGGTGTTTTTTCGCGCGAGCTTGGCTACTGCCCGATGGACGTCACGGAGAACGGCGACCAGCTGCTACTGGTCGACCTCGCTGAACACTGGGACGGTTCCACCTACGGCGCGCTGCCGGACCAGCCACTGACCGAGTACGACTTCCTGCTCGATCCCACCGATCCTGAGTCGGCTTTCCGCAGCTACATCGGCGGCACGGTGACGATGAACCGTGGCGTGTTCCGCATGACCGCCGAGTAGCCGCTCAGGTGAACGGCTGCGTCACCCTCGGCGGTGGCGCAGCCTGCAAGGCGAGCGCTCAGCTAACGTGGTGGCGGGCCCTTCGTACGCGCCGATGTCAGCGGGCGCTGCCGTCCCCGCCCCCGTCCTGTGGTCTCAGTCCGGCACTTCAACGCCTAGGGCTTCCAGGCGCTTCACACGCGCCATCCCAACGATACTGGTCGCCGCAAAGGATCGGGTAAATCCGGCTTGCGCCAGGGTATCCTGCGCCGCGGCGGCGCCATCACGCGCTGCCGCAAGGCGGGCTCTGGCA
The DNA here is from genome assembly GCA_039193195.1 of Pseudomonadota bacterium. Classification (NCBI taxonomy): domain Bacteria; kingdom Pseudomonadati; phylum Pseudomonadota; species Pseudomonadota bacterium. The sequence goes on along the minus strand of JBCCWS010000019.1, from coordinate 32,902 downwards.
AGCGTGATCCTGGGATGCCTCGATCCGCCGGGGCGCAGTTCGTCCATGCGCTTGGCGAGCTGATCGAGTTCCCGCTCTGCCTCGGGCAGCTCGCCCGCCTCGGCGAGCGCTTCGACGAGCGACGTCGTGCCACCAACATCCACGGGGAAATACTCAAGTTCCATGGCCCTCGGCCTCCGGTACAAGCGCTGGGTCTCCTCGAGCTCCCCTTGAAAGAGGGCCGATTCGCCGCGCAGGTAGATCAGCTCGGCGATGGCACCGGTCTCGCCGGCCACCTCAGCGTCGGCCAGTGCTTGCTCAATATGTCGCACGGCGGCGTCATAGTCGCTGGTGTAATAGATCTCATAGCTGGCCAGCATGCTGCGTGTGTTCACCCGGCCGTGCAGTTCCAGCAGGGGATGACGCTCGAACACAGCAACCGCGCGGCGCGCCGCCTCGTAGGCCACGGCGAAGTTCCCCAGGCGCTTCTCGAAGGCATCGATATAGGCCCAACAGAACATCTCGGTGTGGGCATCGTCCGTTTGCGCGACCGCGTCCTTCAGCACGCTCAGCGCCGAAGACCACGCCTCCCGCGTGGAGAGCAGCTCAGCGCGTTGCACGATGGCCACGAGGTGGTCCACGGAGCCCTGATCCGGCGTAGCCATGAAGGCCTGATCCACCTCGTTGAACAGAGCTAGCGCCTCCTCATGGCGCTCGGTGTAGCGGTAAGCCAGCGCCTGGTTGAGGCGCCCCTGGCGCAAGAGGTGAGGATGGCCGTAACCCTGGGTAAGCCACGGTTCGAGCACCTCCAGGCCCGCGGCGTAATCGTTGCGATCGACGAAGTGGCGACCCACTGCGTAGGCGATCTGCGCCGCACGCGCGGGATCGGCCTTGTACTGCGCGAGGGCCTGGTGCGCATGGTCGATGAGAATGCGGCGCATGCGAGGCTCGTCCGCCTCGTCACCGAACATCCGCTGCAGAGCGTCGGAATAGGCGGACTGGGTGGCCGCCGTCAGTTCTGCGCGCTCAAGGTAAAAGCGCGCCTCCGCCAGGGCGTCTCGGGCCCGCGCGGCCTCGGTGGCGGCGCGGTCGGCGAGAACCATGCTCACCGCGGCCCCGACCACCAGCGCCAGCGAGGCGGTCGCGGCGAGGGCGCTCGCCACAGGGTATCGGCGCAGGGTGCTCCGCAGTCGATAAAGGAGATCTCGGCGCAGCGGACTGACCGGTCTATGCTCGAGAAGCGCTAGGAAGTCCTCGGACAATGCATCTGCTGATGCGTAGCGATCCTCCGGCACCAGGCGGGTCGCTCGCTCGAGCACGCTCACCACTTCACGAGCCCGGAGCGTAGACGGGTCGAGGACCACGCCGCGATCCGCGGATCGCGCAGGCAGCCTACCGGCGAGGAGCTGATGAGCGAGCAGGCCGATGGCGAATACATCCGTTTGCGAGGACACCCCCTCGCCGGCAAGTTGCTCCGGAGCGGCGGTGGCCACGGTGAGCGGCCCGCCCGCCTCAGCGCTGCGCTCCTCGTTGGTCAGCGCCGAAATACCGAAATCGATTAACCTAACGTCGCCGTTGCTATCGACGAGCACGTTCGAGGCTTTGATGTCTCGGTGCAGCACCAGGCGGGCGTGAGCGTGGGCGACGGCGGCGCACAGCTGGACGAGCATGCGCAGGCGCGTACGCGCGTCGACGTCGTTGTCACGGCACCACTTGTCGATGGCCTTGCCATCCACGTACTCCATCACCATGAAGGGACGGCCGTCGAGCGTCTCTCCCCCATCGATGATGCGACTGATACCGGGGTGACTGAGGCGAGCGAGGCGCTCGCGTTCACTCCGAAAGGCGTCAGCAGCAGGGGCGCTTAAGCGACGCGTAGGGTCTTGAGAGCCACCTATTGCTGGTAGCGGCCGTCTGCGCGGCTCGCCACGTAGACCTCCCCCATCCCGCCCGCGCCCAAGGGGGCTTCGATCTGCCACGCGCCCACGCGTTCGCCGGGCGGCAGGCTCGCGGCCGTTTGCCCGCCAGGCGACACTGCCAGCACGTCGCCGACGCGCTCGGCGAAAGCCCCCAGCCAGGCGTCGGCGCTGTCCGCGACGGCGAGCAGCGAGGTGACTTCCGCCAGCAGCGCCTCGTCAGCGCCGCACTCGCGCTGGACAAAGCCGGCACGCGCGTTCGGGGGTAGCGCCAGCGCGGCATCCAATAGCTGTGCCGCGCGGCCGAGCATATCGCTCATGGTGTGGCAGCTCCCTCCCGTGTGGTCGTGCACACACCCCCCTAGTCAGCAAGACGCGATCGGTCGGCAAAACGGCTCATGGAAGGATCCCGCTCGCCCGGACCGGTTGCGCCTCACGGGGGGCCAGCGGGGCTCGAGGTGGCACGCAGCTCTCGGAACAACCACGCCGACGCGAAGGTCCAGTCACGCTTGACGGTGGCCGGCGAGACGCCAAGCGCATCGGCCGCTCGTTGATGCTCATGCCCGCGAAGACGCGGCACTCCACCACGCGGGCCCAGCGAGATTCCAAGGCCTCAAGGCGTTCGAGCGCGTCGTGCAGGGCGAGCACGTCGCTCATGATCACAGGATCGGCCACCAGTTCGAGGTCCATCTCCACTGCAGGCATGCCACCGCCGCGCTTGTCCGCCTGCGCCGCGCGGGCGTAGCTCACCAGTACGTGGCGCATGGCCATCGACGCGGTGCCGAAGAAGTGTCGACGCCCTTCCCAGTCCTGACCCTTGCCGTCGCCAAGCTTGAGGTAGGCCTCGTGCACCAGCGCCGTGGTGCCGATCGTGTGGTTGCCGCCCCAACGCCGCCGCTGGGCGGCCGCCAGCTTGTGCAGCTCGTCGTAGACCAACCGATAAAGCGCGTCTACCGCCGCGTTGTCGCCCGACTTGACGGCTTTCAGCAGGGCGTCGATGTCGGAAGTATCTGCCACTCAGGGCCGGCTCCGAAGTCTAGGGTGCTTCGTGGTGCGTCGATGACCCACACGGGTCCGGGCCTAGGCACTTCCCCTTTCTTACTCGAGTCTACACGATCGCAGCGTTCATTCAGGGCGAAAGCGTGCCGAGCCCAGCGGGCAACACGCCGACTTGAACGGGATATGCCTGGCTCCGCGGTGCTCACCCTCAGCGCCTCCATCAGCGTGGGACGCTAGGGGGTCCGGACCTCTCTTCATCGTCCGTGAGCCATTTCGCGAACGGGTGGCGTTGGAGGGGATGCAACTCGCTCACAAGAGCGATCCAGCACAACGCAAGGAGAAAAACATGCACTGCCGTTTCGTTCCTCGGACCCTTAACACACTCCTAGTGGGCCGCTTGGTATCGCCGTGCTCATGAGCGGTGGCGACCTGTTCGCCAACGACTGGGCCAACGCCGACCCCTCGGAGCTTGCCGCCACTCGGGTGATCCGCGACATCGAATACACGCTGACCACGGTGGGCCATTGCACCTATCGCTACGCAGGCCGACGTGTCCTCGTCGAGGCGCAGGTCAACGGTACCGATATGCCCAACAGCGGCATTCACCAGGGCAACAACGTCATCACCGCCTGGCTGTTGATGCCGAACGAGGACCCGATCCAATTCGACTACACGCTGAGCTCAGCCGGGGAGGACGGAACCTTCCGTGGCACGGTGATCCTGCCTGCCCGGTCGCATCAGTACATCGGTGAGGAGCAACGTACTCAGGGGCGAAAAGTACCCGCGTATTTTTCAACGAACTTCTCGGACAGCACACTAGCTCGAAGGCCTAGCCCATCGGCAGTCGGAGGACCACCACTTCGCAGGCAAGCACATGCGTCAGCCCGCGGCACACCGCTTTCGCCTACGGTGGAAGGCCTAGGCGAAGTGCCGCGCGATCGATCCGCGCGCCAACGACTGGGGTCACGCGGAAAACCGAGGCTACCGCTCGGGCGGTTTCAATCGCCCGAAGCGCAGATACAACCGATCCAACAACCACAGCTGCGCCCGCCCAGTGATCGGCCCGGTCACCACCGCCCACAAGCCATACACCAAGCGCCCCACCATCACCGGCAGATCCGTGGATGCCGACAGGCGCCGGCCTACCCAAATCGCCACCACCGTGGCCAACAGCAGCAGCACCGCACCGGCACCGTTCAACAGTACGGCGCTGGCGCTGAACGCGCCCACGATCGCCGCGAGCGCTGCGGCGCCGATGCCTGCGATCCAGCTCGCCTGACGAAGTCGCTCGCTAGCCAACCAGGGCTTGAAGCGCCGTCGCGCCGACACCGCTAGTACCTCGCGCAAGTGCTCGCGCGCGGCGTAGTCGCGCAACGCGTCCTGTACGGCGAGGAAGTCCCAATCGTTCGATGGTGCCTCACCGTCGGTGAGCGCCGTGAGAGACGAGTCCTCACGGAAGGCGTGCTCTGCCATACGATAGCCACTCAACATTAACGTGAGTGACTCCGACTCATGGAAGGCATCGTAGTCCGTACGTACAGCGGCCAGGGCGCGCTGGATAGCGATGGGAATCTCGTACTCGGTCTCCTGGTGCTCGGTTAGCTCTTCGACGCGTTCCTGAGCGCGATCCTCCACCAGGGACAGGGGATCATCACACCCCACCCAATCGATCGGCGTCACCGGAAGGTCCTTGCGCAGGTGCACGAACATCAAACCCCGCAACAGACCGGAACGGCGGCGTCCCTCCAGATGCTCCGTCGACAGCTGCAGGGCGCGAGCGCGCAGGATGATGTTGGCTCGCCGACGCGCCGCGAGGCGCCCGATGCTGGGCGCATCGACGCTGTCGATGGGGCCCGTTCCATCGCTGACCAGCATCACCTGGCAGTCGCGCTCCAGGAGCGCCGAGATGCCTTGCGTATCCTGCACGCCGCCGTCTACGAGGCGAACATCAACGCCAGGGTAAAGCCCCTTCAAGGAGAGCGGTTCCGTACGTCCTGGCACGGCCGCCGATGCGGCGACCGCATACCCCAAACGCACACTTCGCACGCCCTCCGGTGCCTCGGCGTAACTGACTCGACGCAGTTGATAGCTGGAGTCGACGTGCGTATTGATACTGCCGGGGGGTTCGCCCATGGAGTCTGCGGTGAACTGCCAGTTGTGCCCCGTGTTGAGGGTGGTGGCGTTGATCACCAGCTCCGGCACCTTGGCGGCGCGGCGCCAGTTATCGTGCTTGATCTCGAAGGTGGCGCCCTGCGCCGTGCCGTAGGGGCGCACGGCCAGATCGGGCATGTACAGGGGATCACGCTTGCCGCGGCGGCGTTGCGGTTGCCCCGCCTCCTCCGCGACGCGGGAGAAGAGCATCTCTTCGAGCAGCTCGCCCGTTCGCATGGTGCGGTTGTAGGTCGGGCCGAGGAGCTTGGCGTTGGTCACGGGGTCGATGTTGAGACGACCGCGCAGATTGCGCCGCACGCCGTCCTGAAAGTGCCGCTCCAGGCGGCGCACCAGGGCGATGTAGTCCTCGCGCGCGATCTCCGCGTCCGCCTTGGACTCGAGCAACTCTTTCAATAGTAGGTAGTAGTGCGTGCCTACGATGGCGCCGCCCGCCACACAGGACAGCACTTCCACGTGGCGAAGCACGTCGAGCTCGGCGAGGCGCGCCAACACACCGATGTGGTAAAGGGCAGCTCGGAAGCCGCCGCCCGACAGGGCGAGACCGACCCGGCCCGCGTAGGCGCCGCGCACAGCCTGCGAATGCTCCCTCAGAAATTCCCTTAGGACTTTGCCCGCCTGCGAGCGCGAGAAGCCTGGGACGCTGCCCATATCCCCGCTCTGCATCCGAGCCACTGATGCCAATTGCCGCACCGTCGCCTGGTACTGCCAGGCGGAGACGCCGAGTTCGCGCAGCTTCTCCAACCACGGGCCGGCCTGCTCGAACTGGCCAAGACCGAACAAGGCCTCGGCGATCGTCGTGTAGAGGCGCCAGCGATCAGCGACAGACTCGGTCGCTTCAATAAGCGGCGATAGCGTCTCGACAAGCTCTTCGCGAATCGCCTGCGTCTCCTCGGCGCGCGCGGCAGCCATGTCCGAACTGCCGCCAGCGGAAGCGGCTTCGCGACGTTCGACATCGCCGAGTTGATCGAGCACAAAGGCTGCGTTAATGCCGGACTGGCCCAGATCGTGCTCGGGCCCCTCCTCGTAGGCGCGAAGGTAGTAGGTTAACGCACGCTCTAGGTTTTCCTTGTGGCCGTCGAGACGCCAGCGACGCTTGAACACGGCACCGGCTAGGGAGAGTGTCCGTTGGTTGCGCGTATTCTTCAGGCCACAGCGCTCTTCGAGGATCGCGAGGGCGCCCTCCAGGCGCGCATCCACCGGGAGCTCCGTGTCGTTGTAGGTGGCGAGGGCTTGGCGCTGCGCGAGTTCGAGGCGCGCCTTCGGGTCCTCTACCACCCGACCGCGAGCTCGCGCCAGCAAACGGCGCGCATAGCTCCACTCACGCAGGTCCAGGAGCACCTTGCTTAGGGAGTCGATCTCCTCGCGACTGACCTTCGATGCGTGAAGCAACGATTTCGCTCGACGGCGATACTCAGGAGCCTGCGCACGCAGCTGTACGTCCTCAAAGAGCATGGCGGGATCAGTCGCGGCCCGCTCGGCCGCCGGCACCGAACCCACGCGGCGCCCACAGGATCATGCAGCTATGGATGGCGATGTCCGCCGACTTCGGTCGAATCGGCAGTTCCTCGACCTCGACGATCGCTTCGTCCGCCTGGTCTTCGAGGTCAGCCAGCGCGGCCTTAGCCTCCTTCTCTAGGTCGCGCATTTCGGTCTTGATAGCCTTAACGTTCTCTTTGGCGCGCTTAACGTCACCGCGCTGCTTGGCAGCGTTGCTCATCTCACGGGAGACCGTCGATAGCTTGCGTCTGCGTTTGCGGCCGACGAGCATGGAGAGCACTGTGCCACCCATCGTGGCCAGAGCCCCCATGGAGCTGCCGCTCGCCTGCTGAGCCTCACGCTCCACGGCCTGCTTGGCTTTACGGACCTTCTCCTCGAGTCGCTCTAGCTTGGTGGCGAATTTCTCGCGGCTCTTGGCGATGGCGAGATCGCGCTCCTCGCGTTTTACCTGCACTAGGCGGGAGACGAAGCGTGCCTCGGTCTCCTCGAGCTCGGAGATCGCCTTGGGGTCAGCGCAGCGGTAGAGGGTCAGGGGCTGCTGCGTGCGCAGCCAGAACTTGAAGGCGCGCTGGTGCTTGGCAAGGACCCTCGCGTCGCCGCCGTCGACATCGGCAAAGCTCACTTGCTCGGGGGCGTCGTGAGCGAGGAGCGAGGCGTCGCCGCCGAAGGGCACAGCGTCTTCCCAGGAGAGGCCGCCGGGCACATCCGGGTCGATACGCGCAAGCCACGCGTGATCTACGATCGTGTCGATTTTGTAGCGCACGCTGTGATAGCTCACCTCGGCGATACCGAGGACGTAAGGCACGTACTCCACCGTTGCCTCGCTGGCACCGCGGGGCGCGAAGCGCATCTCCACGCCTTTGGGGGCGACGGGTGCGGAGACGGCATTCGCCCCCGGCGCTGCGACCGTGGTCGGCGAGGCTGTAGCCGGTGCCGCCGCTAACCTCGGCGTTGATGCCCCTGCGCTCCGTTCGGCCTTGATCGGCGCCATCACCCGCTCTATCTGGTCTCGCGTCAACGGTCCCGGCAGGTAGCTCATCACCCAGCGTGTCTCGAAGATCACCGGCGCGTCCTCGTGCACGTTGTGCAGAAGGAAGCGGCGCTTGCCCAGACTGGACAGGGTCTGCATCAGCTCGTTCGTGTCGAGATGATCCGAGCCGTCCGCGCTCTCCAGGCCGTCGCGCACGCGCATCTTATCGCGTTCGGTCTGCAGGCGGCCGATCATCCAGGTGCCCATATTGGATAGGGCGCGGTAGTCAAGGTCGATGGGATTCTGCGTCGCCAGCACCAAACCTACGCCATAGGCACGTGCCTGCTTGAGCAACGTTAGGAACAGGGTCTTTGCCGGCGGATTGGCCACGGGCGGCAGGTAACCGAACACCTCGTCCATGTACAGCACAGCGCGCAGGCTGGTGGTACCAGGCTGGGCGCGCATCCAGGCGATCAGCTGCGTGAGCAGGCGACACACCACGAACATGCGCTCCTCATCGCCCAGGTGCGCGATGTACACCACGGACACCTTGGGCTTACCGTGCTCCGTGTACAGGAGGTTCTCCGCCTGCAGGGGCTCCCCCTGCATCCACGCGGAGAAACCCGGTGAGGCAAGGAGTGAGTTCATGCGCATCGCCAGCTCGAAGCGGTCCTTCTCCGGGTAGAAGGCGTCCAGCGACATGACGCCCAAAATCTCGAAGGGAGGACGCTGCACCTGATGGATTAGATCGGCGAGCGTGGGGGACTTACCCTCGGCCCAAGCTGTCTGCAGGATTTGGCTAAGCAGCAGGTGTTCGCGGCTGGTGAGCGGGTCGACGTCTAGCCCCAGGAGCATCAACAACGCGGATACGGTGCTCGTGAGCCGTTCGCGACCGGTTTCATCGTCCGTCCCCGCAGGCGGCGGCGCGAAGTCACCCAACACATCTAATGAGATGCCCGCGGTGCTGCCCGGCGTGTAGACGGCGAAGTCAGCGGCTTCGCGCAAGCGCGTGATGCGATCGGGCTCTTGGCCCCAGCTCTTCAGGCCACGTCGCCACAGATCTGCCTGCTGGGTGGCGAACTCCTCCGACGTCAGCCCCCTGTCTGCCGCTGCGCGCGGATTGATCCATGGTGCGAAGCTGTCGCCGTCGAGATCGGGGAAGGTGAGCATCAAGTTACCGAGATCGCCCTTCGGGTCGATCGCAATGACCGGAATGCCATCGATCGCGGCCTCTTCGATGAGGCCAACGCCAAGACCGGTCTTACCACTGCCCGTCATGCCGATGATGGCCGCGTGAGTGGTTAGATCGCGTGACTCGTACAGGAGCGGCGCGGCAGCGGCGCCTTCCTCGTCACCCAGCTCCTGGCGGCCGAGATAAAACAGCCCCAGCTTCTCGTAGACTTGCGGATCCACGGATTCCCCTCATGCCACCGTGTCCCCCGCGGGGCGCCTCTTGGGCGCCTCGCCACGGTAGCTTCTCGCGCGGAGTCTGCCCCAACCGAGGCCGGTGCTCAATCCGGCCGAGGGCCTTGGGTTAGCTGCGCACCTGCGACAGGCGTAGCAGGGTGAATGTCAAGGCCGCCATCACCAGAAGCCCAGGCACTGACCCCAGCGCGCCTGGCAGGGAGAAGGGAAGCGCGATCACGTTGGGGTTCGAGGTCAATACGATCGGTATGGCCATGAATATGCCCACCAGCGCCTCACCGGTGATCAAGCCCGCGGCGAACAGCATGCCAAAGCGTTGGCGTCGCTCCGCCTCCGCAGGGTCGGCCGAGACGCGTTCGTTATAACGTTTCGCTAACTCGGCGACGATGCCGCCGATAAAGATAGGCACGGACAGCTCGAGGGGCAGGTAGATCCCCACTGCCACCGCCAACACGGGCGCTCGCCATGCCGAGCCGCGCGCCTGAAGCTGCAGATCCAGGGCGATGATCGCGGCACCGATGGCCGCTCCAATCGCCACCATACCCCACGGCAGGCCGCCCCCAAACACGCCCTGCGCCACCGATGCCATCAACGTGGCCTGAGGAGCGAGCAAAGCGTCGGGCTGGTCCGGCGTCGGCTCGCCAATGCCGTAGGCCTTGAGCAGCAGGTTCAGTATGGGTGCCATCACCAGCACGGCAGAGACCACGCCCACGCCCTGCATCAGCTGCTGACGCCAAGGCGTCGCGCCCACGATGTACCCGGCTTTCAGATCCTGCAGGTTATCGCCAGCGATAGCTGCCGCGGAGCAGACCACTGCACCCACCATGATCGCAGCCGCCGGTCCAACGGCGCCGTTGGCGCCCATCATCGCGGCCAAAAGCAGCGAGGAAAACAGGATCGTGGCAATCGTAATCCCGGAGATCGGATTGTTCGACGAACCCACCAGCCCCGCCATGTAAGCGGCCACAGAAGAGAACAGGAAACCCGCAACGATCATGATCACAGTCATCGCGCCACTGATCACCACGTCGCCGGTGATGAAGAAGTAGAGAATGGCGATGGGTACGATGAAGGCTGCGATCAACACCAGCACCACCTGCATCGGAGTATCGCGCTGCGTATGGTCCACGGCAGCGCCGCCTGCACCGCCCTTCGAGGCGGACAGGCCGCTACGCACGCCCGAGAGCAAGGAGCCGCGCATGGAGATCAGGGCCCAGATACCGCCGATCAGCATGGCACCCACGCCCAGGTAGCGAATCTTGCTGGTCCAGATGCGGAAGGCCACGTCCACGGCCGGCGCGCCGTCCGCCACCATGGCCGCGATTGCAGGATCTCCGTCCAGGAAGAAGGTGCTGTAGATCGGGATCGCCAGGTACCAGGATATCGCGCCACCCGCGAACACGAGCACCGCGATATTCAGTCCCACGATGTAGCCCACGCTCAGGAGCGCCGGCGAGAGGTTGGTACCGATGTAGGCGATCGTGCTCTTGCCCGCGTAGCCCGCCATCGCCGCCGAACCCGACCACAGGCGCAGACCCGTTTCCGCCAGCTTGGTGAGACCGCCGGCTAGCGCCGCGAAGACCAGGTAGCGCATGCCGGCCGCCGGGTCGTCGCCCACCCGCAGCACTTCCGCGGTCGCCTTGCCCTCGGGGTAGGCGAGGTTCTCCTCTACGATTAGCGCTCGGCGCAGGGGCACCGTGAAGAGCACGCCCAACAACCCACCTAGGCCTGCGATGACCGTCACCCACCAGTACTGAAACACCTGCCAGTAGTCGAGGATGATTAGAGCTGGGATCGTAAAGATGACGCCCGCTGCCACCGACTCCCCCGCCGAGGCGGAGGTCTGGACGATGTTGTTCTCGAGGATGTTCGAGTTCTTGAACATCCTCAGGAGCGCCATGGAGATCACCGCCGCGGGGATCGAGGCCGACACGGTCAGGCCCGCGAAGAGCCCCAGGTAAGCATTAGCGCCGGCCAGCACCATCGAGAGCAGCACACCCAGCACGATGGCCTTGAGCGTGAGCTGCGGCGGAATCCCCTGTGACGACATGCAGTCTTCCTTGTGTTGTTGTCGTTCTCTAACGCGCCTAGTGGATGCCGTGCATGCCCTTACGCAGGAGCGGCGAGATGATCAGCATGCCCACGCCCACCACGATGCCGCTCCACATGAGGTACTCGAAGAGCCCCGTGTAGGTCGCCACCGTTTCGGCCGCCGTGAGCACCGCGTCGGGATCTCCCGTGTCGATCGCAGCCAGCTTGCCCAGGCGTGTGGCCACGGTCTCCGCCAGGGCCGTGGCCAGGAACCAGGTGCCCATGCTCACGCCCACCACGCGTCCGATGGACAGCTTGGTCACGGCGGACAGGCCCACCGGCGAGAGGGAAAGCTCACCGGTGGTGTGCAGCAGATAGGCCAAGATCAGCCAGATGGCCGCCACTTGCCCCTGCGAGTCCGGGAACTGCGCACCCAGCACCAGGGCACCGAAGCCAAGGCCCGCCTGGATGATACCGAGGCCGAACTTCACCGGCGTGCTCGGCTCGAAACCGGCGCGACCGAGGGTGCTCCACAGCCAAGCGAAGGGAATCGCTAGGAGCATGATGAACATCGCGTTCAGGGAACCGAACTGGCTCGCCTTCCACTCGATGCCAAGGAAGTTGCGATCCAAGGCGCGGTCAGCGAAGAGGGTCATCGAGCCCGCCGACTGCTCGAACAGGGCCCAGAACACGACGGTGGAGAGGATCAGCACCATCAGCACTACCGTGCGCGAGAACTCCGGCGAGTTGAAACGCAGGAAGCCGAACACCACGAAGCCAACCAGCACCGCGATGGCGGCGTAGACCATGTACTCCGCCACGCCCGCCGAGAGCGGCAGGAAGTGGGTTTCGACCAGGGCCGCGAGGATGCCGAGCACGATGGAGATGCCTGCCAGGCCGTAGGCGATCTGGCGCCCCTCGGTCTGCTTGTTCTCGTGCAGCATGGAGAACAGGATGATGCCGGTGATAGAGATGATCAGCATCACGTTCTGCGTGAGGTGTACGACGGGCTCCTTCTGCACCAGCAGCCAGATCACACCTAGGGACAGGGCCGTCGCCAGGTAGATCACCCACTCGCGGCTCAAGGGCCCGAAGATCTTCTCGCGCAGGGCCTGCTCATCGCTCGGGTCCGCGTGGCCATGGAGGTACTTCTGGCCCCAGAGGAAGGTGAAGAGGCCGAGCACCATGCCGATGCCCGCGGCACCGAAGCCGTACTTCCAGCCGAAGGCCTCACCGAGCCAGCCGCAGAGCAGCGTGGCGGTGAAGGAGCCGATGTTGATGCCCATGTAGAAGATGGTGAAGCCCGCATCGCGGCGCGAGTCGCCCTGCTCATAGAGCTTGCCGACGATGGTAGAGATGTTGGGTTTTAGGAACCCAACGCCCGCCACGATCAGGGCCAGGGCCATGTAGAAGACCTTCAGAGCACCCGTGTCCCGTATGGTGATGTCTTCGGCGATCGTGGTGCCCGCAGCGAGGACCGTGCCATCCGCCAGGGTCAGCGCATCGTTGAGCACGGTGCCGGCCGCGTAGAACACCGCCTGGTGTCCCTCTACCGCCATCAGTAGGTGTCCCAGCGATAAAAGGATGCCACCGAAGACCACGGCCTTGCGCATGCCGAGGTAGCGGTCGGCCAGGAGGCCGCCGATCACGGGCAGGGCGTAGACCAGGCCCGCGTAGGCGCCGAGCACATCGAGGCCCGCGCCGTCGCTGAACAGGTGGTACTTGGTGAGGTACAGGAGCAGCAGATACTTCATCCCGTAGAAGGAAAAGCGTTCCCAGAGCTCGGTGGCGAAGCACACGTAGAGGCCCTTGGGATGGCCGAACAGGGTGTCGCTCTCGTCGTAGGCGGCGACGCCCGGGACGTCGGTGGTGGTGGCGCTCACGTGCCCTCCTTGAGATGTGCTTTTTATGTCGTGCCGTGCGGGGCTTCGCGCTGGGTGGAAGCCCCGAAGGCTCCACCCGCTTCGCTCGCAATCCCCCACGCGCAGCGCGCCAAGAATCGCCGTTGGTACCCGACCCGGCCAGTCCAGTCAAATTGCGGCAGCGCGCAAAACAGCGACCGTAAGCGCTCGTAGAACATCACAAGCTCCCGATTTGTCTACAATCGCGCCGCGACAATCGCACTCGAGAGACCGCACCGGCGCCGCCTAGGGGGCGCTCGCTATCGATTCCGTAGAACGCCTGGCCCCCAAAACACCAGCAGGAGCGCGCCCTTTGAATACGGCGAAGACTCGCCGCAAGCGCCGGGCCCAAATCACAAACCTGATGCCGGCATTGAAGGAGTCCGTCATGCGCCCGACCCCGCACTCGAGGCTGAGCTACGCGCGCTCTCTCGCGCGGCTACTGACGACCACCCTGGCGGTGTTGCTCACCACCCCGTGGCTGAGCGTGCAGGCTGCGGCCGATGCAGATCGGGTATTCGATCTGACGTACACCATGCGCGATCTGCCGAACGGTCTGCGCATCATCGTGGTACCGACAGACTTCCCCGACATCGTCTCCCTGCAGATTCCCGTGCAGACCGGTTCGCGCAACGAGGTGGAGGACGGCAGGTCAGGCTTCGCCCACTTCTTCGAGCATATGATGTTCCGCGGCACGGAGAAGTTCAGCGCCGAGGCCTACGGCACCATCCTCAAGAACGCTGGCGCCGACCAAAACGCCTACACCACCGACGACTACACGAACTACCACATCACCTTCACCAAGGCGGATCTGGAGAAGGTGCTGGAGATCGAAGCAGACCGCTTCGCTAATCTACGCTACACAGAAGAGCAGTTCCGCACGGAAGCCCTCGCCGTGAAGGGCGAGTACCTCAAGAACTACTCCAACCCCGTGCAGGGCCTCTACGCGCGCATCCGCGACCTCGCCTTTGACGTGCACACCTACAAGCACACGACAATGGGCTTCCTACGCGACATCGAGGCGATGCCCGACCAGCTGGAGTACTCGCGGGTGTTCTTCGATCGTTGGTACCGCCCCGAGAAGACGACGATCATCCTCGTCGGTGACCTGGAGGTGGAGCCGACCTTCGCCCTGGTCGAGAAGTACTGGGGCACCTGGGAGCGCGGCGACTACGACGTGCCCGTGCCCGCCGAGCCCGCGCCGTCGGGCACCCGCGTGGGGCACGTGCAGTGGCAGGCTCCCACTCAGCCGTGGCTAGCGATCGGCTTTCGCAGCCCCGCTTTCGATGCGGACGCACCCGCCATGCCGGCGCTGGACGTGATCCGGCAGGTCTACCTCAGCGACTCCTCGCAGGTGTATCAAGAACTCGTGCTCGAGAAGCAGCTGGTGGATCATCTGTTCGGCTACTTCCCCGATCGCAAGGACCCCAATTTGCTCCTCATCGGCGCGCGCCTGGCCAAGCCCGAGGCAGCCGAAGAAGTTCGTAAGGTCCTCTTCGACACGCTGGTGCGCGCTCGCACGGAGCTGATTCCTGCCGAGAAGCTTGACGCCACCAAGTCGCGCTTGAAGTACGCCTTCGTCGCGCGGATGGACAACTCCAACGCCATTGCCAAGATCCTCGCTAACTACGTGCACTTCGAGCGTACGCCGGAGACCATCAACCGCCTCTACCGCAGCTACGACGCCCTTACGCCCGACGTGCTGCGCGCCCAGGCCAACACCTACTTCAACGACGCCGCCATGGTGCAGGTGACCCTCTCCAACGATGCGGTAATGGCCCACCTCGACCCGATCCCCTCCCTCGACGCAGCCACGGCCGCCGCGAGCGCGGACATCAACCTCGTGCGGCTGCCTGCCACCGCCTCACCGCTAGTGCACGTATCCCTCGTGTTCAGCACCGGCGCTGCCAGCGATCCGAAAGGCCACAAGGGCATCGCCAACCTCACGGCCCAGATGCTCACGGATGCTGGCTCAGCCTCGCGCACCATCACCGAGATCAACGATGCCCTATTCCCCATGGCTGCCAGCTTCACCGCCCAGGTGGACAAGGAGATGGTGCGCCTCTCCGGCAGCGTGCATCGGGACAACCTGCACGCGTGGCTCGACATCGTCATGGACCAGGTGACCAACCCTGGCTGGCGCGAGAGCGACTTCGAGCGCATCCGCACGCAAACTGTGAATGCGCTGAAGACCGACCTCATCGGCAACAACGACGAGGAACTCGGCAAGGAGATGCTCTACCGCTACGTCTACGGCGACGCCCACCCTTACGGCGCGCCTACCCTGGGCCTCGTGGCCGACCTCAAAGCCATGACCCTAGGAGACGTAAGGGCCTTCTACGCGCAGCACTTCACGCTGCAGAACCTGACGCTGGGCCTGGCAGGCGGCTACGACCAGGAGCTAGTCAACACCATCAGTAAGACCCTCACTGACGGCCTTCCTAGCGCCGCCCTCGCCCCCCTTGCAGCCTTGCCCGCGACGCCGACCATCGATGGTCATCAGGCCGTGATCATCGAGAAGGAGACGCCCGCGGTTGCCGTGTCCTTCGGCGCCCCCATAGATCTCGTGCGCGGCGACGAAGACTGGGTCGCCCTATGGCTCGTGCGCTCCTGGCTCGGCGAGCACCGCAGCTCGAACAGCCACCTTTACAACCGCATCCGCGAGGCCCGCGGGATGAACTACGGGGACTACGCCTACATCGAGTACTTCCCCCGCGGCATGGACCAGTTCCACCCCGACGCCAACCTGAGCCGCCGCTCGCAGCTGTTCCAAGTGTGGCTGCGCCCCCTGCGCAACAACAACGACGCGCACTTTGCCACCCGCGTGGCGATGCACGAGCTGTCGCGGCTGCTGGAGCAGGGCATGGATGAGGCCGCGTTCGAGGCCACGCGCAACTACCTACAGAAGTTTGTGAGCTTGCTCGTGACCACGCAGTCGCGGCAGCTCGGGTATGCGATCGACAGCCAGTACTACGAAACCACCGACTTCGTCACCTACGTACGTGAGGGCCTCGCCAAGCTAACGCTCGCCGATGTAAACCGTGTGATCGACGAGCACCTGCAGATCGACAACCTCAAGTACGTGTTCATTACCAAGGACGCGGCGGATCTGAAGGCGCGCCTAGCCGGCGATCTGCCCTCGCCGATCGAGTACAACTCGCCGAAACCTGAGCTGACGGCGCAGGATGGGCTCATCTCGGTGATGCCCCTCGGGTTCGAAGAGGTGGATCTGACGGTAGTGCCCGTGGATGAAGTTTTCGCTGGTGGCGATACACGCCGCTAGGCGCGGGCGCGAGGCAGCCCATTCGTTCCAGGTCCGGGACAGCTGCTGCAGGGACGAGTGCTGGTCGCTATCGTGGTCGAGACATCGCCGTCCTTACTCACGGGGGTGTCGTCGACCCGAGGGAGGCTCTGGGCTGGGAGACGAGGGATCCACGGCCAAGGAAGACCAGCAGCTCCAGGCGGGCCCAGCGGTATTCGGGGCGCCCAGTATGGGAGGCATGCGCGGCAAACTGCGCCGCGCCGATGCGATAGCACCGCCGATTGGATCCGGTCGAGGACAACTCAGAAGCGGTAGCCGAGGCGCAACGCAACACTGCTCATGCCGTTGAAGTTGTTGGACGTGCTGCCTATCAGCGACACCGCGCCGCTTAGCGGGACCACCAGCGAGCCGGTGAGGCTCCAGGGCTCTTGAAGACTCTGCTCCTGCCTGACATCGATCCGTTCGCCGCCGATAGAGGCCGAGAACTCGACCACACGATCAATCGACAGATGGGTGACGCCAAGGGCGAGGTTCATGCGCCGCGAAAACCACTCACGCGAGTGGATCAGCATCAGGCTGGAAGCGACAGTGCGTGTGTCGATGTTATCGAGATCATTGTGCCCGAGGATCACGCCGGCACGCAGCAGCAACGGCGCCTCTGGATCCCGCACGATTGGCAGATACAAGCCAAGACTGCCCTGCAACGACGTACCGCTCGAATCACGCTCGTTGGTCGACGTCACGGAAAAACTGTCCCCCAGCAGAGGCAAGGGCTCCAGGAAGGAGCCAGACACCGTCAGCTGCGCATCGGATGTGGTGTTAGCAAAGCCGCTCGCCACGGAAAGCTCCACCAGGGGAAACGGCCGATAACTGAAACCCAGAAGAAGAGTCCTCGAGGAGATGTCAATCTCCTCTCCCACACTCAGGTCCACGTCATCGATGAGCAGATCGCCAGTGGCTACTACATCGATGCTGTCGATCTGAATCGGCGTGCGCGCGGCGGTCACTCCACCGAAGATTTGAAACCTACTCCCTGTAATGCTGGGGGAGGTCGGCGGCGAGGAGCTTGCTGATTCAGTGCCAGCCACAGCCACACCACAGATCAACAGGGCCAGGGAAAGCGGAGCCAAGTGGGTGACGTTTGTCATGGTTCTGCCTCAGTCCTTTGCGACCGCGACAGAGCATAGGTACGACTGTGTAAGCAAAGGCGGAACAGAGCAAAGAAGTGTAAGCGAGCCATAGCACGCGCCGCCGGCACAGCGTCATGGCCTGATGGTTGACGTCCGTAGGAGGCCTTTACCTTTACCTTTACCTTTACCTTTACCTTTACCTTTACCTTCGCCACCGGCAATCGTAAAGGAAATCCCAACAGTCGAACTCGGCGGGGTGCGGGTCAGCTGCGCGCGGATGGTGAGACTCTCATCCCGAGGGATAAGAAGTACAAACGCCATCGGCGAAGTACGCGCCGATCCATCCGAGGCCTGCCCGCGTCGCACTCCCTCGAGACGGCGGCTGCAGTCCCTAACGCCTTCGGCCTAGTCGGCCCCCGCCCCCAGGGAGCCACAGAGCGGCTCCTTGGGTAGCGGAACCATGTGGGGGGAGCTACCAGGTCGTCACTAGGGACTCGCTTCCCGGTTGGCATCATCGAGATGTCGTGGCATCCCGGCCCTTCGGTGCCGCGTGGATCGCGAAGTATCGGAGCGCCGTGCTCACCGTGCCCAACGTGGGCGCTCGGGAAGAGACCCACCTGCTGATCAACCCTGCCCGTAGGGCGCAGGTAGCTTCCTCCTGAGACGACGAGGTCGCGGGTGTTTGGCTCGAGGGCGACACTCAATGAAGTCAGAGTGTTACGAAGAAACACAGAACGAAAACAGGAAAAAAGAGGCTTTTCCACAGTACTCCGCGGGTGCTCCCCACCACCATGCGCCCCACGGTTCGGACACGGGGTCCGGACCACTTACGGAGACATCACCATGTTGGAGAAGCGACTCAGTCAGTCGGCAGAGGCACTCGCACTTTTGCTGATCTCGGCCGCGTACGCCTACAGCGTTGCGCGTTTCAGCGGCGTCCTATGAAGCCCCATCAAGGTCCAGTCAGATCCCTGGCTGGACCGTTTCCGAAGACTCGACCCCATCGCCGATCCGACCTGACCACGACGAGGATAACCATGACTAACGTTCAGTTCGCCGAATACCTGTGGATCGACGGCGCCCAGCCCACGCAGCAGATCCGATCGAAGGCACGCGTCGTCAGCGTGCCCGCAAACCCCGCCCCTTCAGACTTCCCCGAGTGGAGCTTCGACGGCTCCTCCACCGGCCAGGCGACTGGTGAAGACTCGGATTGCATTCTAGCCCCCGTCCGCGCGTATGCGGATCCCCTGCGCAGCGAGGGCAATTACATCGTCCTTTGCGAGGTGCGCGACAGCGACGGCGCCGAGCACGCCTCCAACCAACGCGCCCGCCTGCGTGGCGCCATCGACCGCGCGGATGCCTCGCTCGCCCCCTGGGCGGGCTTCGAGCAGGAGTACACCTTGTGCCGCGACGGGCGCCCACTCGGCTTCCCCACCGACGGCTACCCCGCCCCCCAGGGACCCTACTACTGCGGCGCGGGTGCAAACCTGGCCTTCGGCCGCGACGTGGTGGAGGCGCACGCGCGCGCCTGCGTGCAAGCCGGCGTGCTCATCTACGGCATCAACGCCGAAGTCATGCCGGGGCAGTGGGAGTTCCAGGTAGGACACCGCGGCATCGAGGGCGAAGCCTGCGATGCCCTGACCATCGCCGATGGACTCTGGGTGGCGCGCTATCTCCTGCTGCGCGTGAGCGAGCGCTTCGGGGTAGTCGTGTCCTTCGACAATAAGCCCGTGAAGGGCGACTGGAACGGCGCTGGCATGCACACCAACTTCTCGACGGCGGCCACGCGCGATCCCAACCGAGGGATGCAAGCCATCCACTCCATCGTCGCCTCGCTCGAGGGGCGACACCACGAGCACATTGGCGAGTACGGCGACCGCCTCGATGAGCGCCTGACCGGTGCCCACGAGACCTGCGCCATCGGCACCTTCGCGAGCGGCATCGCCAACCGCGGCGCGTCGATTCGGATTCCGCAGCCCGTCGCGCTAAAGGGCTACGGCTACCTAGAAGACCGCCGTCCCGGGGCCAACGCCGACCCCTACCGGGTGGCTAGCTGCCTGGTCGATGCGGCAGCCAACGCAGGTGCCGAAGCCGCCGCCCACGCCGCATAGTAGCCATGGGGGATGCCACTAAGCGCATCCCCCACTTTCAAAGGAGATAGCGCAATGCTCGTTCGCCACCTCAAGCTACCGGCTGCGATCGCCGGCCTCTCGGCATCTACGCTGGTGCTCGCCGATACGGGAGTTGATCCGCAAGTTAGCTACCTGTTCAACACCTTTCTTCTGCTGTTTTGCGGCGTGCTCGTCATGTTCATGGCCGCTGGCTTCTCGATGCTCGAAGCCGGCATGGTGCGGGCCAAGTCGGTCGCCGTCATCTTGGCCAAGAACGTGGCCCTCTACGCCATCGCCTCGGCGATGTTCCTCGCCGTCGGCTACCAACTCATGTACGGCGATGGTAACTCGCTCTTCGGCACGCTCGCCTTCTGGCAACCGGTCGAGGCCACAGCACCTGACATCACCACGGGACAGCCCTCCGTGGCCGTCTGGTTCTTTCAGATGGTCTTCGTCGCAACGGCGGCGTCGGTCGTCTCCGGCGCGCTCGCCGAGCGGGTGAAGTTCTGGCCCTTCGCTGCCTTCGTCGTGGTGCTCACCGGGTTCCTATATCCGATCGTGGGTCACTGGACCTGGGGCGGCGGGTGGCTGGCAACGCTCGGCTTCAGCGACTTCGCAGGTTCCACCATCGTCCACAGCGTTGGGGGTTGGGCAGCGCTCGCCGGCGTCATCCTACTCGGCGCGCGCCGCGGCCGCTTCGACGAGGATGGCACGCCTCAGCTGCTGCCGCCGTCGAGCCTGCCCATGGTTACCTTGGGGACGTTTATCCTCTGGCTCGGCTGGTTCGGCTTCAACGGCGGCTCGCAGCTAGCGTTCGCAAGCGCCACCGACGCCTTCGCCGTGGCCACGGTGTTCGCCAACACCAATGCGGCTGCCGCCGGTGGGGTCATCGCGGCCACCCTCGTGACGCAGCTCATCTACCGTCGCCTCGACCTGACGCTGATGCTGAACGGTGCCCTGGCTGGCCTGGTGAGCATCACGGCCGAACCGATCGCCCCCTCCTTGGGGCAGGCACTTATTATCGGCGCAATCGGCAGCGTCATCATGATGCTGGCGACGCGGCTGCTGGAGAGTCTCTTGCTGGACGACGTGGTAGGTGCGATTCCCGTGCACCTGGCCGCTGGCATCTGGGGCACGATGGCCGTGCCACTCACCAATGCGGATGCGAACTACTGGACCCAAGCCATCGGCATCGCCTCGATCGGCGCAGTCACCTTTCTGATCAGCTACCTCGTCTGGACGGTCATGCGGGTGACCACGGGCATTCGCCTCAAGCGTCACCACGAACACACCGGCGGCGATCTCATCGAGATCGGCCTACGCGCCTATAACCTTGGATAAGGGCTAGGGACATGACAGACCAAAACTTGAATGCCGTCTTTCGCTCCCTGGACGAGCGAGGTACGGGGAACGTGAGTCGCAGCGCTCTGGTGGAGCGCCTGTCGATGGCAGGCGTCCAGCTCGACGACCCACGGCTGGAGGGCCTACGCGAACGCCTGGACGTGACCAACCGCGCACCGCTGCGCAGTAGCACCTTCGCCTCCCTGCTCGACAACGGCGGCTCACTGGTGAGCCGGGCGATCAAGGGCGATCTGGTGATCCCCGACTTCGCCGCGTTTACCAAGGAGGTGCGCGAACTCGCCGGCCAGGTCCGGCAGGTCAATGACGGCGCCGTCGCCGACTACATTCCGCAGCTGGCTCGCGTGCCTGAGGACAGCTACGCCGTCGCGGTGTGCACGATCGACGGGCAGCGCTTGTCGATCGGCGACAGCGATACGCGATTCACCCTGCAGTCGAGCTGCAAGCCGTTTCTGTACGCGGCGGCCCTCGAAGAGCATGGCGAGCACAAGGTGCACGCCCACGTTGGACGCGAGCCCAGCGGCATGTCCTTCAACGAGCTGACCTTGAATAGGCAAGGGCTGCCGCACAACCCGATGATCAATGCCGGCGCAATCATGACCAGCAGCCTGCTCCGGCGCGACCTGCCCACCGCCGATCGTCTCGAATACCTGACGAGCCTTGTCTCCGCGCTGGCCGCACGAGAACGGCTAAGCCTGAACGCCGCCGTATGGCACTCCGAGCGGGAGTCCGCGGATCGCAACTTCGCCCTCGCCCACCACATGCGCGAGCGCGGGGCCTTCCCACCTGGCATCGAAATACGCCCCACGTTGGACTACTACTTCTCAGCGTGCTCCATGGAGGTGACCGCCCGCAGCATGGCCACGATCGGTGCCACTTTGGCTAACGGGGGCGTCTGCCCCTTGACGGGCGAGCGGGTGCTCTGCGACGAGACCATCAAGAACACCCTGTCGATGATGTACTCGTGCGGGATGTACGACTACTCCGGTGAGTTCGCGTTTTGCGTCGGCATCCCGGCCAAATCGGCCGTCTCTGGCGTAGTCCTCGCGGTGGTGCCTAACGTGATGAGCGTGGTGGTGTGGTCACCGAAGCTGGATGCGTGCGGTAACAGTGTGCGCGGGGTGGCCTTTCTGAAGGGACTGGTGGGGCGCTTCAGCCTGCACAATTACGACAGTCTGCTCGACACCAAGAAGCGAGATCCGCGCCGCCTTCGCAACGCAGTGCTGAGCGATCACACCTACCACGCGATCTATGCGGCGAGCATCGGCGATGTCAGCGAACTGCGCCGACTCGTCGCCCACGGCCACGACTTGAACAAGGCAGACTACGATGGCCGCACGCCATTGCATCTCGCCAGCGCCGAAGGGCATTCGGAGACGGTGCAATACCTGCTGCATCAGAAGGTATGCCCGGCGCCGATCGATCGTTGGGGCAACACACCGCTGGCGGACGCCACCCGCCACGGGCAGGACGCGGTCCGAACCCTGCTGGCCGCTGCGGCGTAAACAGCCCTATGGCAGCCTGACCGTAAGGGTCAGGTTTGCCACATCCTCCGGGCGTCGACCGATGTCGCCCAGCAACTGCGGCCAGCGCGGATCGCCGTGCAGGTGCGCGAAATAGGCCGAGCTATGGGTGAGGCTCAGCACGCCTTCCTCGTGGGCGCGGTAGAGCCACTCGAAAGCCCGGTCCGTGTCGTTGATGAAGGTGTAGGTTCTGGCGATCCAGTAGGCCAGTCCGGTGTCGCCATCTTCATAGGTCTGATGCAGCGCCGCCAGGGCCGCGTCGAATGCCTCGGCGTCGCCCAGGGCGTGGAAGACCATGGGCGCGAGGCGGACGTGCCGACGCGATCCCGCCATCATCTCAAGCTGCGCCTTCGCCGCCTTGGGATTGCCCGCGTACAGGTAGGCCGTTGCCAGACTCGATCGGCAGGGGCCCGTGGTGGTGGCCGTGGCCACCTGGATTTCGCACATCTCCACGGCCTCTTCGAAGCGACCCGCGAGCAGGTAAGAACCGGCCAGATTGATCCGTGAGATGTTGCCCACAGGATCACGCGCGAACAGGTACTCGGCCACCTCCACCGCGTCGCGATGCTGGCCGAGGCCATGCATGGCGATCACCGCCCAGCGCAGGAGAATGGGGTTACTCGGATCGAGCTCGAGGGCCCGCTGCATCTGGGAGGACGATGTGACCAAGTCGTCTCTCCACCGCTCCTGCAATACGGCGCTCATGCCGAGGGCCAGCGGGTCGTCGGGGGCGATCTCTAGCGCTCGGTCGATGGCGGCGAACATGCGCCTTAAAATCTCATCGCGAGGCAGATCACCGCTATTGACCGTGTCGTCGTACAGGGCAGCCAGCCACACCCAAGCCGGCAAATAGGTGTCGTCGATGGCCACGGCGGCCTCGTAGAGATCGCGAGCCCGCCCGAGCGAGTCGCCTCCGGGCTGCTCGTGAAGGTAGCGCGCCTGCAGGAACAGCGCATACGCCTGAGGATCGGTCTCACGCACGGCAGCGGCGCCAGGGACAAGCGACCCCTCGAGCTTGCCGACCACGGCAGCGGCGATCTCCTCCTGAATGGCGAATACATCCGTAAGCTCACGATCGAAGGTCTCCGACCAAACGCTGGTCTCGCTGCGCGCGTCCACCAACTGCGCAGTGACACGGATGCGGTTGCCCGCCACCCGCACGGATCCCTCAAGCACGTTGGCCACGTTGAAACGTCGAGCGACGGTCGGAATGTCTACGCCACGACCACTGAAGGAGAAGGAAGAAGAGCGCGAAATCACGCGAAGGTCACGCACCTTGGTGAGAACATTCAGCACCTCTTCGGCGATGCCATCGGACATGTACGCCTGATCACCCATCGCCGATAAGTCTGCGAAGGGCAGTACCGCGATGGCGCGCGCATCGAGAGCTGGCACAGGGATCACACTCGAACCGCCCCTCGATGCAGCGGTAGTGTGTTGCGGACGATCGAAGAGGCGTTGGATACCCACCTGCAAGAGGGCGACGAGGATGATGACGAACAACCCCAGCCCCAGACGCTTCAGCGTGAGCGATCGACGTTGCCGCTGGCGCACAGTGAGGGGCGGGTGCTCGGGTTTGGCAGGCGACTCGCCGCCCGCTTGGGGTACTGCGAGAGCCGCCGGCAGGAGTCGATAGCCTCGCTTGGGCACCGTCAGGATGTAGTCGGGATCGCCGCGTCGATCGCCGAGGGCGCGGCGCAACTCACCGATACAGCGCGTTAGGGGCTCATCGCTCACCCAGCGCTCGCCCCAGATGCGGCGCAGGATTTCGTCCCGCTCGACCAGCTCGCCCTGCGCCTCGGCAAGACAGAGCAGCACGTCCATGCTCTTGGGCTGGACCCGACGGACCTCTCCGGCTCGCTCGAAGCGCCCTTCGAGCGGCATCACGGTCCACTCCTTGAGAGAAAATCCTCGCCGAAGATCCAACGGCCCACACCTGAGTCACCCAGCGTGCATGATACCGCCTCGCCTGGCAGGTGTCGGTAGCGAGGCCGAGAGCGGTGCTAGCGCAGCGCCCGCAGGGCCGGCGACTTCTCTAGGTACTCACTGCTGAGCTTCCCCTGCGTACCGTCGCTCAGGATGAGAGCCGGTCGCCGCGGAACCAGGTCTGCACCTCCCGCACGTGGCTGAGGCTCACGATCATCGCACGGTTGGTGCGCACGAAGTGTGCTGGGTCCAACTCCTCCGTGAGCTCAGCCAGGGTCTTGCGCAGGCGGTAGTCGGCCTTGGTCGTATGCACGCGGACGTAGTTGCGCTCCGACTCGATGCGCACGATGTCCCTACTGGCAAGAACACGCCCTGTTCGCCCGCCTCTACGTACAGCAGCGTGAGGTACCGGGGTGCGGCACGGCGGTCGAGGGCTAGCGCAGGTGGACTCTCGGCAACGCAGCACAGAAGACCGCTTACTCTGGCAGATCGCTCCCTTGGGCAAGTCGGATTGCCATGCAGCCTAATGGTCCGTGATACTCAGGTTTGTTTCCGGGCCTCAGATCGCGCCAGGGACGATCACGTTCACGCACGAACACCCTAGCCCAACTCCGCTGAGAAGCTTGCAGGTGATGCATCAATTACCTAATGGATTGCCAGAATTTCTCGCCTAGCGCACCGTCGCATAGGGTCCTCTGGGCATCCAATGGCACTCACTGCCAGGCAGTCTAGTATCTGATGGTGGATGCGAAGATGCTCCGACACATGACCCGAACCCTTAGCTTAGCGGCCGGCCTCCTCCTCTACGCTGGCACGATTCCAGTCTGTTCAGCCTCGTCCGAGCACCTACACCCCTACGATGCGCAGATCCGCGCGTTCGTTGATGACCCACTCATCGTTGCCATTCGAGGCGCTATGGACCGTAGCTTTGGATGCGGGCTTTCGAACGACTGGCGTTTTCACCCGATTAGGGTGCACCGTGAACTGCGCAGCCTACGGGATCGCCAGCGACCAACCGGTCAGCTAAGCCCGCCCTTACAAGTGCAGGTTCGATGCGCGAATCACACAGTGGTCCGATCTCTTACGATTGAGTTCGGCCCTACCCTAGTAGACGAGAACGACCGTCACCTGCCCTTCGACCTAAGCCAGATTCGTGAGCTGAGGTTCGAGGCGCAGGACAATCACACAGTGTTCCCAGCGCGGCTCCCCAACCGGGTGTTCGACGAAGCGGTAGCCGTGGAGCGGATCCGAGCCTACCCGTTTTGGCGCGAGTTTCATGAGATCGTCGCAACGCTCTCGGAGGCAAGCTGCCAAGCACCGAGCGATCAGCCTGTCTTCTTTCGACGCGGGTCTCCAGGCGAATCGGTACCGGGGCGTGACACAGGCCGTAGATTCACCACAGCTGCTCTCTGTCCGTCTCCAGCGAGTCCGGGAGACTCACCCGGGTTCGCCCTCGAGGGGAGCTACTATGAAGCGCGAGATTTCGTACTCGCGAGGCGGATACGGTCTCTGGGTGGCGCGTGGGACTGATGGCCGTGATACCCAGTTATGGGCAGGGTCGCTAGACGCAAGGGCACTGCGAGGCGCTCGCCGGGCCGGGCCTGCCTTAGGAGCAACTAACGCAGAGTCTCAGGGAACACAGAATGGTTGATCATCCGGCACCATCTCTCCAGGAGCTCGACGGTGAGGAGTGGGGACCGACAGAGTTTCCGAGCCACCTGGTCAGCGAGTGTCACCGGCTTCGTAAGGTGCCGCTGGAGCAGCCATCGGTGGAGGACATCCGCATGCTCATCGCGCAGCGGATTGGACCGCGGCACTTTCGCGATGAGGAACAGGTGGATCAATGGTGCGAGACCAGAGGCACGCCACGGGGGGACGTGAGGCTGTCGATCAGATCTGGCGGTTCGCATCGCAGTGGTATGGGCGTCACGCCGACTTGGACTGGGAAAAATGGTCAGCGCAGGAAGCTGCTGAGCTCTTCCAGCGCCACTCCCTGTCAGGACCGATTTGGACGTTGTCGCAAACCCAGGAGCGCTTTTAGTCGTGTGGACTCAACAGCGGCTGCCAAGCCTCGCGTTAGTGCTCATCGTTGCCACCTACATGAGCGCATGCGATCAAGAGATCGCCGCGACCACCTTTCAAGGTCAGCCCCTACGCGGCGGAACGCCCGATGCGGTGGTACTCACAATCGATGACCAGCGCCTCCCGTCTGTGCTAGTTAGCAGGAGCAAGGGCAGCGTCAACTTGGGGGTGTTTCAGGCCAATACGCACGCACCGATGTTGACCCTTCGCGACCAGGACAACGATGGCGTTATGGACTTACTGACCTATTCTGCCCTCTCAGCCGACGGTAAGGTGCTGGTCGCCGTAGAAGACTACGGGATGGACGGGCAACCGGATTTCATCTTCAACCGTCAGGCCCGATCAGCGCAGGTGTTCTACCGCGGACACTGGCGGAAAGTAGACGGCGTGGGCACCGGTAGCACCACCGTCGATGTCGAAGGCGATAGACTACCCCTAACGCGTGTTATGGGTGAGATTGGGCGACCTACCCAATGAGCCCTTGCAACTCATTGGGGGGCTCACCGCCAAGGGGTCTCTTCCTTTTGAGGAGATCCCACCGGGGTCTACAGAGGGCGCGGAACGGGCTTTCTACGCTTGCCTTCGTCAGCGCAGGCAAGCGACGCGTCGGGCGCCTGTCGTAGCCATGTCGCGCCCCGAAGACATCGTGTGCGCCGGGGGGAGCACTACCTTCGGGCCTACCTGCCATGTGATGTGGCAAGCGGAACTGCACGCAGACCATCAAGAACTCGTGTGCGTGGTGCTGGAGGCTTCAGCCAAGCCCGCGCCGGCACGGCGCCGCCACCAACCACTTCCGAAGGAACGACCACCTGCCGCACATCCTCGTGAGGGACTGTTCCACAGTGGTGTGTACTGCTACGGGTTCTTCTCCCGCGCACTGTGGATAGCTCGGCGACCGCCAGTCTCGCTGAAGACGCACAACCTTGTCGTGGTCGAGACGCGCGAGCCCGGGGACTCCATGGCACGTGTTCAAACGATGGGCACCCTCGCCCGTCGTATCGACGTCGAGGTGCCGCCGCAGGCAACGGAAAAGGCGATACTCGACGCCACGGCGAAGATGCGCGCCAACGTGCATTCACTGCTAGCGGAACATGAGCTCACAAGTGCATTGCTCCAGGACCTTCGTGGTGAAGGCTAATACTATCGATCAGCTGGTCGCCCAAACTGAGGGCCGGTGGCGATCTGCCACCATGGCGAACGAGCTAGTGGGCCGCTTGGCAAATAAGGTAACGCTCAGTCTGCGTAGGGGCAGACCCGAAGGGCGAGGTGGCGCAGGCGCTGCTCGACGGTCACTTCAATCTGATCGCCGTCCGCGATATCGCCGAAGGCGAGGAGGCCATCGTAGAAGCGGTTCTCGCAGCGATTCGCGGGCCGCGAGCGATTCGTATCGACGCCCCAGGGTGCCGTTGCCAGAGGCACGAGTGAGGCGCAACGGATTGCCAGGCGGCACCAGCTCGAACTCCTCAGCGTCGCTGCGGGCCACCATGAAGAGCCTCCTTGCCCTCGGTACGACGACGCCTGAGCAGGGACCAATCGCGGTCATACAACCGTGCAAGCACCTAGGTGCGGACACCTGACCGGACGGTACCCCTAGCGAGCACACAAGCAGTGACCTATCCAACACGATCGAGAGCGGCTCGCACGCGTGCCAAGTAGGCCAAGCGCGGGAGTAGCAACCCGCTAAGTCGATGGTAGAGAACGGCGACGGTGACCGTGGCAGCACCCAGCACGAGCGCGATCGCAAGCCATTCGTGCGACAGTGCCTCCCGCCCCGATGTGATCGACTGCCACTTCGAGACCGCGAACAGCCCCAGAAAAGCGACCAGCAAGGAAGGCGCAACCGCGCGGATATCACGAATCTCTTGCCGAACCACCCCATGAACGAAAGCCACGCAGTCCTGCGTATTAAGGCTCAGGGCCTCCAACTCGCGGTGGCGGCGCTGGCGCTGGACGGCGACAGCCACCACGCAGATCAACGGCAACGCCCCGAGCAGCAATTCGACCGAACCGTTTAGCCACGTGAAGGTGGGATCCGCAAGTAGCTTCACTGCTCGAAGCCCAAGCGCCAATAGGGCGGCCGCCCCAGCCGCGGCCATGGCAGCCATGATCAGACGCCGCTGCTCGCGCATGCGAAGGACCTGGTTGATCGCCTCGTCAGGCATGCTCGAGGGCGCGCGCTGCCCTTGCCAGAGTCGTTCGAGTTCTGCTTCCCCCATGATTATCTCTCTCGTAGATTGTTGATCAGCGTTTTCCGGGCGCGCGAGAGGCGTACCCCAACGTTGCTGGCAGACAAGCCGAGTAGCTCGGCGATCTCCTCGTAGCGATAGCCGTCGAGCTGCAGCAGCACTGCGGCGCGACTGACCTCATCCAGCTTACGCAGCTCCGCGTACACGCACTCCAGACGCTCGTCTGGCTCGTCGGCGGTTGCTACTAGGTGGGCGGCATCAAGCGCCATGGAATCTTCGCGCCCACCACGCGAGGCGTCGGCGCGCTGGAGCGCAATCGCCCGGTTCAGGGCGATGCGGTAGAGGTAGGTCGAGGGCTGACTGTCGCCACGGAAACTAGGGATGCTGCGCCACACGGCGAAGAGGATCTCCTGCAGCAGATCCTCTCGATCAGCAGGACCTGGAGCGTAGCCGCGAGCCACCTTATGGAGGATCCCGGCGTGCTCATTCACCCAGCGCCTGAAGGTGGCCTCATGTGATTCGACTGTTGCCATACCCCGTTGGACGCCAGTACCGCTAGTTTTCTTACAGGGTTCCGCTTCTTCGCGCGCCTAGCTCCTGTTCGAACTTGTGTCCTAGGGCAGCGTAACCGCACGGGATATGGTGAATGAAGCGCCCGGCCATGGCATCGCAGAACCCGTCGGTGTGCAGAATACGCGAGTGCCGTGTCCAAGGTTGTGCCTACGCTATCTCTCACGTCGGGGTGATGCTAGGCGTTGATGGCAGGTGACCAGCGCGACCACTATCTGCCCCAGGGAGGAGTCGGCGCTGGGGTGAGGGACACGGCTCGCATTGCCGTCATAGCGCTGGACTCGGTGATGCGCCTCACGTCCAGTAGGGCGTTGACGCCGGCGACGAACACGTGCTGGCGGTCCACTTCGAAGAACTCCCGTAGCTTCGCTCGCGTGTCACTGCGACCGAATCCGTCCGTGCCCAACACCACCAGCCTGCTTTCCAAGTGGGCCGCCATCGGCTGCACGACCGCGCGCACGTAGTCTGTCGCGGCGACGATCGGCGCCTTACCCGGCAGCATCCGCTGCAGGTGCGAAGTGCGACGAGGTCCCTTACGGTTCAGGCGGTTCCACCGCTCCGCTTCATTCGCATCACGAATCACTTCGCTGGCTGAGGTGAGGCTGTGCACTTCAACAACACAGCCCAGTACCTGCGCAAGCTGTTCCGCCGCGCCGAGCACCTCATTCAGGATCGGCCCAGACCCGAGTAGGCGCAGGTCCGCCTGCGCGCTCCCGCCGAAGCGCCGGTACAGGTACAACCCCGCGATGATGTCCGCTTGATCGACGTACGCAGGTAAGGACGGCTGGGCGAAGGATTCATTCGACACGGTCAGGTAGTAGAACTCATCCACCTGTGCCTGCAGCAGACGTCGCGATCCGTAGTCAAAGAGCACCGCCACTTCGTAGGCAAACGCCGGATCGTAGGCACGACAGCTCGTCACCGTTGCCGCCATCACATGACTCGACCCGTCCTGATGCTGAAGCCCTTCACCCGACAGGGTGGTTCGGCCCGCCGTCGCCCCGATTAGAAATCCCCGCGCGCGCTGATCCGCTGCAGCCCAGATCAGATCTCCGATCCGTTGAAAACCGAAGATCGAGTAGAAGATGTATACAGGCAGCATCGCCAGTGCATTGGTGCTATAGGACGTGGCCGCCGCCACCCACGACGACATGGAGCCGGCCTCAGTAATACCCTCCTCTAGCAGCTGACCGCTCACGCTCTCGCGGTAGACCAGCAGCGACTTCGCATCCTCGGGGTTGTAGCGCTGCCCGTCCGGCGAGTAGATGCCGATCTGGCGAAACAGGGGCGCCATGCCGAAGGTGCGCGCCTCGTCCGCCACGATTGGCACGATGCGAGGGCCGAGCGTCGGATCCTTCAGCATCTGCGACAGCTGGCGGACCCAGGCCGACGTCGTGGACATGACGTGATCATCCGCCTGCAGGGCAAACGCTGCGTGGGACTCGAGCGGCGGCACGGGCAGCTTGTCCGCCTGCGTACGGCGACAGGGCAGGTAGCCGCCAAGTGCTTCGCGGCGAGCCTGAAGGTAGTCGTGCTCGACGCTGCCTTCGGTGGGTCGCCAGAAGGCCATCTCCGCCACCTGTTTGTCCGTGAGTGGCAGCTCAAAGCGATCGCGGAACTCCAGCAACGCGGTGTCATTCAGCTTCTTCTGCTGGTGGGCGGTCATGCGCGACTCACCCGCAGCGCCCATGCCGAAGCCCTTCTTCGTCTTAGCTAAGATAACCGTTGGTCGGTCGGGATCCTCTGCCGACTTTGCGAACGCCGCGTAGAGCTTGCGCATATCGTGTCCGCCACGGCGCAGATCGTTGATCTGCGCGGCGGACATGTGCGAGACCAGCGCTTGCAGCTCGGGGTCCGGGGCGAAGAAGTGCGCCTTGTTGTACTCTCCGTCGTTGGCGCCCAAGGTCTGGTACTGACCGTCGACCGTGCTGGCGAAGTGGCGCAGGAGAGCGTGGTGCTTGTCGGCCGCAAAGAGCGCATCCCAGTCACTGCTCCACAGCACTTTCAGCACATGCCAACCAGCACCCGCGAACAAGGACTCTAGCTCTTGGATGATCTGCCCGTTGCCGCGCACAGGGCCGTCAAGGCGCTGTAGGTTGCAGTTGATGATGAACGTGAGGTTACCCAGGCGCTCACGGGCAGCCAGGGACAAGGCCGCGATGGACTCAGGTTCGTCCATCTCGCCATCGCCGAAGATGCCCCATACGCGACGCGCGTGCGTATCGGCCATACCGCGCGCCTGCAGGTAGCGCAGGAAGCGCGCCTGATAGATCGCGTTGATCGCCCCGATGCCCATAGAGCCCGTGGGGAACTGCCAAAACTGTGGCATCAGCATGGGGTGCGGATAGGACGACAGCCCGCCACCTTCCGTCTCCCGGCGGAATCGCAGCAGGTGAGACTCGTCGATTCGACCCTCCATAAATGCCCGGGCGTAAATCCCAGGGGAAGAGTGGGGCTGAAAGTAGACCAGATCGCCACCGTCGGCAGCATCGGGTCCACGGAAGAAGTGGTTGAAGCCGGTCTCGAAGATCTCGGCCGCGGAGGCGTAGGTGGCGATATGGCCGCCGAGCTCGCCATGTTCGGCATTCGCACGGGCCACCATGCACAAGGCGTTCCAGCGCATGAGGCCGACCAGGCGCTGCTCGATCCCAAGATCACCTGGGTAGGGTGGTTGCTCCTGCAAGGGGATCGAATTGCGGTAGGCGGAGTAACGCTGGGGCTCGACAGACAGCCCCAGATGCTGACCGTGCAGCGCCAGGCGTCGTAGCAAGTAAGCGGCCCGCTCGCGGCCACCGTGTTCGAGCACGGATTCCAGCGACTGCAACCAATCCGATGTCTCTTCCGGGTCTTCGTCCTCTCTCTGATCAGAGACTACCTTACGAGTGTTGCTCATAATCTGTGCTCATCGGACGGATGATCCTCCTGCTACGCGTCGCGCTTTTGCAACCGGGCGGCTTTTGCTTGTGACACGCCATTGTGACCGATTGGCGACTGTTCGTAGAATGGCGACCGCGATTGCCAGGGAGCGACATCGCGCTCCCTGCATCAGGTCACGTTAGGAAATGAGCATGCGCAGAACCGTTGAGCGCGAGCGTACTGGGAGCAAGTGGAGAGCCCATCTGAAGGGTCTGCAAACGGGCACCCCCGCACCGTGCGCCGCCGACCCGCACACGGATCGCCCTTCAAACACGCCCTGGTGGCTCGCCTACTCTAGCAGCCTCTCCGCCACCCAAACCGAGCGAGGCTATCGGGCCACCCTCATCGAAGGTGACGTCGCGGCTGAAGAGGACCTATTCCCGCGCCGTCGGGCCAAAGTCGGCGGCTAGTACGGCGCCTGGCGCCGCCGGGGCGATGCCGCAGAGTTTTGCAGCACTCGTGGGCTGCATCGACCACAGGCCCCTGAATCCCACAGCACTCGCTCAGCGTAGCAGCAGGGCGTACCTATACGCTAAGCCTCTGAATAATCGGCGAATATCGAGCGAGGCTCGCAACGCGTGCACTGCTCCAGCTATTTTGGATCGCTTAGCCAGCTAGCGTATCGAATCGGCGACCGACCCGGAAGCGCAAGCGGGCTGCCAACACCCCCTGTACAATGCTGGCACGTCATCATGGAGTGGCAGCATGGACCGCCACGATCACCTCAGGATCAAACTCGAGCGCGGATCGGTATCTTCCCAAACCCCCGTCCGCCTGAACGCCGTAGTTGCACTCCTCGGCGGCTTACTAGTGGAGTGTAACAGCTAGATTCGGAGTACAATTCCAGCTATGAGTACTCCTATCCATTTGACCGACGAAGAGCGGGCCGAACTGAGACGTCAGGCGAGTCAACAGAGCGGCCCTGCAGCGCTGGCGAGAAGAGCGCG